>JAFGTL010000602.1 GCA_016934125.1 Candidatus Hydrogenedentota bacterium | reverse complement strand
GTGCCTCGGATTCCGAACACCCAACGAAGTCTTCCAACTACAACGACAAAATCACCTGCGTGCACTTAGAGTTTGAATGTGGGCGCGGCTGGAATCGGCGCGGCGGTTTGCGGTATCCTCCCGGCATGCACGCACGGGCCGCCCCCAACGCAGGCGGGGCCGTTGCACCCCTGGATTCAACGCACATCGTGTAACGAAGGAATCGATCATGTCTGAGAAACGGGAGATCATTCTGTCGGGAATCCGCCCGACGGGACGGCTGCACTACGGCAACTACTTCGGCGCCATCAAGACCTTCGTCGATCTCCAGGAACAGGGCAAGTCCTGCTACTACTTCATCGCGGACTACCACGCCCTCACGACCCTCACCGAGCGCGAAGATTTCTTCCGGCAAACCCTCGACATGCTCCGCACCTATGTGGCCTGCGGCCTCGATCCGGCCAAATCCGTCATCTATCGCCAGAGCGATCTGCCCTGCACCGCGGAACTCACGTTGCTGCTCGGCATGGTAACCAACATCGGCCACCTCGAACGGGGCACGACGTACAAAGACAAGATGAGCAAGCTCACCGACCGCCGCGACGGCACCGAGGGCAACCCCTTGTCCTACGGGCTCCTCGGCTACCCGGTGCTCATGGCCGCCGACATCCTCATCGTCAAGGCCGACATTGTGCCCGTCGGCGATGATCAGCGGCAGCACGTCGAGATGGCCATGGACATCGCCCAGAAGTTCAACCACCGGTTCGGCGAAACCCTCAAGGTGCCCGCGCCCGTGGCGCGCAACGCCCTGCGCCTGCCCGGCCTCGACGGCGCCGCCAAGATGGGCAAGAGCGAACACAACACCCTCGATCTCCTCGATGATCCCAAGACGGTGCTCAAGAAGATCAAGGGCGTGCAAACCAGCACCGATCCCGCCCCGCTCAGTGTCGAGAGCAACGAACCCGACATGGTGATCCCCGAGATGGCCCCCAGTCTCGGCACCCTCTACCGCCTCCTCCATCTCCTCGCCCCCGAGGACGTATACCTCGACTTCATGGGCAAATACCGGCGCCAGGAAAAGTTCTACGGCCTCCTCAAGACCACCCTCGCCGAGTATGTGTCCAAGTTCAACGAGCCCATCATCGAACGCTACAACGATCCGGCCAACAACGACGAATTCGTCATGGATTTCCTCCGCGAGAACGCCCGGAAAGTCACGCCCGTGGCGCTCGAGACCGTCGAGGCCTGCCGCCAGGCCATGGGCATCGGCCACAGCCTGCATCGGGCGTAAGCGGTTCGCCGGACAACGGGTAGGGGCGGGAGGCACGGAGAAGGCAAGCGGTGAAAGTGCTCATCATCGGCGGCACCCGGTTTCTTGGCGCGGCCATCGCCCGCGAACTGGCCGCCCAGGGCCACGGCGCCACCGTGCTCCACCGGGGCCGCACCCAGGCCGACCTCCCCGAGCCGGTGGACGAGATCATCGCCGACGCGCGCGAACGGGCCCAAGTCGAACCCCACATCCGCGAGGGCGGATTCGACGCGGTAGTCGACACCATCCTCCGGGCGGAGGATCTGGCCTGGTATCTGCCCCTTGTGCGCGCGTGCTGCGGCCGGATGGTGCATTGCGGCTCGACGGGCGTCTACGCGCCCATGGCGAACCTGCCCGCCCGCGAAACCGATCCCACCCCGTGCCCGCCCGAGTTCGGCGGATTCGGCGCCAAGCTCGCCCAGGATCGCGCCGTGCTCGAATTCCACGAGCGAACCGAGTTCCCCGTGTGTTCGCTCCGGATCAGCAATGTCTTCGGCGCAGGCGACGTGCCCCTCGACCTCTGGGGCGCCCGCAACCCGGCCTGTTTCCAGCGGATCGCCGACGGCGCCGAGATCTGGGTGCCCAACGACGGCCGCGCACTCCTCCAGCCCGTCCATGTCCAGGATCTCGCACGCGGGTTCTGCAGCGCCCTCGAATCGGACACGATGGCCGGGCAAATCTACAATCTCTCGTCGGATCAGGCGGTTACGCTGGCCGAGTATGCCCGGCTGGCCAAGGAACTCCTCGGCTCGGACTCGCCCGTGCGCTGCGTGCCCATGGGCGAGATCCTCGCCACGGGCAAGGCGAACGAAGGCGGCCTGCGGTTTGTGTGCGAGCACATGTGTATCGATAGCTCGAAGGCGCGCAGGGACTTAGGCTATGCCCCCCGGTTCAGTGTGCGCGCCGGACTCCGCGACAGCCTGGAATGGATGGTGGCGCGCGGCTCGCTCGCCGCCACGGTCGGCCCGTAGGCCCAGCCCCAGCCCCTTCCTCACAGACACCGGACGGTTCCGCGGTGGTTTTTCCCCGGTTCGGCGCGAAACGTGGTATAATTGCATGTTGACAGCAGAAGGGCGGTTTCCGCATTGAAGCCAGAGAAGCTCAGAGTAGTCTACATTCTCCCATCCACCTACGATGACGACGGGTACGTCCTGCGCTATTGGCGCGGCATCCTGCCGTCGAACACCCTGTGCGTGCTCAAGTCCCTCACCGAAGGCGTCGTGCAGGCGGGCGAACTCGGCGACGGCGTCGACGTCACCGTCGAGGTGTACGACGATACCGTACAGAAAATCCCGGTGGGCCGCATCGCCAAGGCGAACGGCCGGGCGGACACGCGCCTGCTCGTCGGATTCGTCGGCGTGCAGAGCAACCATTTCGCGCGCGTCACGGATCTCGCCCTCGCCTTCCGCGAACTCGACGTCCCGGTGGTCATCGGCGGGTTCCACGTCAGCGGCATCCTGGCCATGTTCGACACCCCGACCCCCGAGGTGCAGCGCCTCCTCGACCACGGCGTCAGCGTCGTCAAAGGCGAGGCCGAGGCCCCCGGCGCCCTCGCCGGCATCCTGCGCGACGCCATCGACGGCTGCCTCCAGCCCATCTATGACATCCAGAATCCGCCCGACCTCGGATTTGCCCCGCTGCCCAAGCCCGATCCCGACTATCTGAAGCATTTCAAGGCGGGCCGCATGTCGACGCTCGATACGAGCCGTGGCTGCCCGTTCAACTGCTCTTTCTGCACGATCATCAACGTCCAGGGCCGCAAGATGCGGAGCCGGTCCGCCGAGTGCATCCTCAAGGGCATCGAGGAGAATTACGCCCGCGGGATCGACTTCTATTTCTTCACCGATGACAACTTCTCGCGCAGCCCGATCTGGGAAGAGGTGCTCGACGGCATCGGTGGCCTGCGGAAGCGCGGTATGGACATCCATTTCATGATGCAGGTGGACACCCGCGCCCACAAGATCCCGCGCTTTATCGACAAGGCCCAGCGCGCCGGATGCTACATGGCCTTCATCGGCATGGAGAGCGTCAACCCCGACAACCTCGAGGCCATGGGCAAGGTGCAAAACGACGTCGACGACTACCCCGAGATGGTGGAGGCCTGGCACCGCGCCAAGGTGCTCGTCCACGTCGGCTACATCATCGGCATGCCCTACGACACCCGCGAATCCGTCCGCCGCGATGTCGAGGCCCTCATGAACAAGGTGAAGGTCGACGAGGCCTCCTTCTTCATGCTTACCCCCCTGCCCGGCTCGCGCGACCACCAGCAGATGGTGCTCAACGGCGTGCCCCTGGACGCCGATCTCAACAACTTCGACAGCCTCCACGAAACCTACCGGCATCCCCGCATGGCCCCGGGCGAATGGAGCGCCGCCTTCACCGAAGCCTGGGAAACCTTCTACGACAAAGAAAACATGGTGAACGTCATGCTCCGCACGTGCCGCGAGCGCTACTGGCACATGCTGTGGACGTTCATGTGGTACCGCTACTCGACCCTGAACCACTCGCACCCGATGTTCACGGGCCTGATCCGCAAGCGGGAGCGCAAGGCGCGCCGGGCGCCGTTTCCCCGCGAGGGCCGGCTCCGCTACGCGTGGCGCCGCGTGAAGGATTTCTCCTGGGAGGTGAGCACGATCGTCCGCCTCTTCTTCGAGTTCCAGGAGATCTGGCTCCTCACCCGCAAGCCCGACGACCCCCGCTGGGCCACGCTGGCCGATCTGCGCGACAAGTGGGCCGAGGTGCAGCGCCGCGTCCGCGAGAGCGATTTGCGCGGCCGGTGCGATGAGGCCGCCCAGGCCACCCGCGAAATGCTCTCCGCCGCCGCCGAACGATTCCGCCAACTCAGCGACGCGTCCCGCTCCCTCGGGGGCGGCCTGCGCCGCCGGCTACGCCGGAAGGCCCAGGAGGCCGAGGCGTACCTCCGCTCCTTCGAAACCCAGCGCCAGAGCTGGCATCAGATTGTCCAGGCCGAACGCTACATCCGCGACGGCCTCGTGGCCGGATACGAAGAACTCGCCATCCGCTACGTGGCCAAGCGGCGCCAGTTCAACGCGTATCGAACCGACGTGATCCAACGGCTCAAGACCGGCCGGCTCCTCACCATGAACGTGTCGCCCATG
>JAFGTL010000601.1 GCA_016934125.1 Candidatus Hydrogenedentota bacterium | reverse complement strand
ATCGGCCCGAAGATCTCCTCCTGCATGACGGGTGACGCCGGGTCGACCTGCGTCAATATCGTCGGCGCAATGTACAACTCGTCCGGAACCGATTGGCCGCCGCACACGGCCCGGCCGTCGTTGAGGTAGCGCACCAGCCGATTGAAATGGTGCGGGTTCACGATGCGGCCGTAATCGCGGCTTCGACGGGGGTCGCTTCCGTAGAAGGCGGCAAGCGCCCGTTGAAGCGAGTCGAGCAGACGGTGTTCGGCGCGCTCGTCGACCAGCACGAAATCCGGTGCGACGCAGGTTTGGCCGGCGTTGGTGAACTTCCCCCACACGATGCGGCGTGCGGCCACGTCGAGGTCGGTGTCGGCGCAGACAATGCAGGGACTCTTGCCTCCCAACTCGAGGGTCACCGGCGTCAAATGCCGGGCGGCTGCCGTCATGACGGCCCGGCCGACGGGGGCGCTGCCCGTGAAGAAGATGTAGTCGAAATCCAGTTCCAGCAGGGCCTGGGATGTCTCACGGGGGCCTTCGACGGCGGTGATGTAGTGTGCCGGGAAGGTGTCCGCCACGAGGGCCGCGATGGCGGCCGATGTGGCGGGGGCCAACTCGGAGGGTTTCAGGCATGCGCAGTTGCCCGCGGCAATCGCGCCGATGAGCGGCGACAGCAGCAGTTGCAGCGGGTAGTTCCAGGGGCCGATGACGAGCACCACGCCGTAGGGCTCGGGGCAGACCGAGGCTTTCGCGGGCCACACAAGCAGGGGCGTTCTCGTGCGGGCGGGACGCGCCCACCGGGTGAGATGCCTCAGGGCATAGTCGATTTCGCTCTGCACGAAGCCGACTTCCGTAGCGTAGGCTTCCTGAGGCGGCTTGTGCAGATCGGCATGCAGGGCCCCGAGAAGGGCCGGCTCGTGATGCACGAGCGCGGTCCGCAACGCGCCCAACTGCCGCTTTCGAAACGCGAGCGGCCGGGTCGCACCGGACACGAAGAAGTCCCGAAGTCCGGCGAATCGTGCCTCAAGAGACGCCGGACGCCGCAGATCGAACCGAGCCGGTTGGGCGTTCTGCGCGTCCATGGGACGATCTTCCTTGTTCTACTGCCCACGCTCCTCGCACGCTCAAGAATCGCACAAACTCGGGCCGCAGGCAAGGCCGTTTGCGGGCCCGGGAGAAATCCCGTCATTGTGGGTTTGGGGATCAGAGGCTATAATGAAGTGCGGACATCGAACCGCATCGAGGTGAACGCCGTGTTTCCCGTGGCATTCGTCGGGTTTCTCCTGTCGGCTGTTCTGGGTGGTGAGGCCGCCGGTGCAGATGACGTGCGCGCCGCCGTAGAGCAGTTTCGGGCCGGATACACGGTGTGGGACGGCACAGCGTTGTCGGATGCGGCCGACGCGCTTGGCGCGGCGTGCCGCAAGAGCCCCGACGATCCGGTGTGCCACTATTGGCTCGCCGTAACCTGCTTCCATCTCCTCCTGTATCGCATGGAAAAGGCGGAAGACGCCGGCGATGGAGAGGATTACGGGGGCATGACGGGCCGGGCGAGGGCTGCGCTCGAACGCGTTTTGCGGCTGGAGCCTGCGGACTCGGAGACGCACGCGATGCTGGGCATCGTCGCGGGCATCGAGATCCGGCGGGCGCCCGTGAAAGCGTTGTGGCTGGGCCCGGCCGTGGTCCGCCACAGGGCGAAAGCCAACCGGTACGGCCCGCGGAATCCCCGGACACAGTATCTCATCGGAGTCGGCCACCTTCGGGGAGAAGATGGCCGGGAAGGCGCGTCAACGGCACTGCCCATCCTGCTGAAAGCCGAAGCGTTGTTCGCCCGGGAGTCCGAGGGGAAGCGGGACGCTCTGGCGCCGGCGTGGGGGCACGATCACTGCTTGGCGTTCATCGGGCAGGCGTATCAACGGATGGGATATCGCGAAGAGGCCGAGGCGTATTGCCGGAAGGCGTTGGCGGTCAACCCGGCTTGCGGGTTGGCTCGGCGTTTCCTGGAACAACTCGACGAGGCGGGAGGGGCGCATGAGTGAATCGTCTGCCGCAACACGCGACAAACAGGTGGCCGTGATCGGAGCAGGCTTGGGAGGGCTCTCGGCGGCAATCTCTCTTGCCCAGGCCGGGTATGCGGTCTCCGTGTTCGAAAAGAACGGCCAGATCGGCGGGAAACTGAATCTTCATCGCGCAAAGGGCTACAGTTTCGACCTGGGCCCGTCCATTCTGACGTTGCCGCAGTTTCTCGAGCGGTTGTTCGAGCGCTCGGGAAAACGGATGACCGACTACTTCTCGATCAAGGCGGTGCGTCCGCACTGGCGGAATTTCTTCGAAGATGGCACCGTCATCGACCTTTGCCCGGAGCCGGATCGCATGGCGGAGGAGGCCCGGAAAGCCGGGGAAGCCCCGGAGAATGTGGAGGCCTTTCTGGCGTATGCGTCGGATTTGTACGACCTCGTCGACGGGGGTTACTTCCAGGAGGGCCTCGACACGGCCCGTGATTTCCGCCGGCACTACGGCCTGCTTCAGTTCACCCGGTTCGATCTTCTTCACACCATGCATCAAGGCGTGGTGCGGCACCTGAAGAGCCCCTATTTGCAGAACATCTTCGATTTCTTCATCAAATACGTGGGGTCATCGGCCCATGACGCGCCCGCGTTCATGAACTGCCTGCCCACGATTCAGTTCCGCCACGACCTGTGGTACGTCGAGGGGGGCCTGTACAACATCGCGCTGGGGCTGGGGCGTCTGTTGGACGAGTTGGGCGTGCAGGTGCACCTCGACAGCGAAGTGACGGGGATGACGACTGATGACGGGCGGATAACCGCGATCGTGGTCAACGGGGAGGAGCGCGTCCCGGCGGATATCGTGGTGAGCAACATGGAGGTCGTGCCGACATACCGCGATCTGCTGCAGGAAGACAACCGTTTCATGCGCACTCTGCGGAAATTCGAGCCGGCTTGCTCCGGATTGGTGCTCGACCTGGGCCTGGACACGGAGTATCCGCAGCTCGCGCACCACAATTTCTTCTTCTCCGGCGACCAACGGGCCCACTTCGACAGCGTGTTCCGCAAGAAGGTCATTCCCGAGGATCCAACCATCTATCTCGTGGCCGCATCGAAGAGCGATCCGACGGTGGCGCCGGCGGGGTGTGATTGTCTCAAAGTCCTCCCGCACATTCCCCATCTCATGCCGGATCGCCCCGTCGATGCGGATGCGTACGGCGCGTTGCGGGATCGAGTTGTGGAGAAGCTGGAGCGCATGGGGTTGTCCGATCTGAGGCGGCACATTGTTTACGAGCACATGTGGACGCCCATCGACATCGAAGCCATGTACCGGGCCAATCGCGGCTCGATCTACGGAGTGGTGTGCAATCGCTTCAAGAACTTCGGCTTCAAGGCCCCGAAGCATAGCAGCCGGTACGACAACCTGTTTTTTGTGGGCGGCTCGGTGAACCCGGGCGGCGGCATGCCGATGGTCGTGTTGTGCGGGCAGAACGTGTGCCGCTCTATTGTGGAATGGGACCAATGACGGTTCTGGCGCTGATCGCGCTCTTGTTGTGGGGCCTTGCGTTTCTCTTCCTGTTCCGTGTCCCTGTCTGCACGCGCCACGGCCGCGTGCAGGACTATCCGTCCCTGTCGGTGATCATCCCGGCGCGCGACGAGGAGGGCAATCTTCCGCGGTTGCTTGCGTCCTTGTTGAGCCAGGACGTGGCCCCGGCCGAAATCATCGTCGTAGACGATGGCTCGACGGATCGTACGGCGGAGGTGGCGCGGGAAGGCGGCGCGACGGTCTTGGCAGGCAGGCCGGTTCCCGAGGGCTGGCGCGGCAAGACCTGGGCGTGTATGCAGGGGGCGGACGCGGCGACGGGCGACGTATTGCTTTTCGTGGATGCCGACACGTTTTTCGAGGAGGACGGACTCGCTCGGGTTCTGGACACGTTTCTTGTGCACGGGGGCGCGATGTCGGTGGCCGCCTACCACCGGGTGGATCGGCTCTACGAGGATCTGTCAGCGTTCTTTAACCTGCTTATGGCGGCGGGTTCCGGTGCGTTTACCGTCTTCGGCGCGGCGCGGCCGCCGGCCGGGTTTTTCGGCCCCTTTGTCATGATCGAGCGCGAGGCCTATCTCCAATGCGGCGGCCACGCCTCGGTGCGGGGCAAGATCCTCGAACACTACCATTTCGCCCGCGTGCTGCAAGATCAAGGCGTGCCCACGGCGTGCTATGGCGGCAAGGGGAGTTTCGGCGTTCGCATGTATCCCGACGGAATCGGCGGGCTCATTGAAGGATGGAGCAAGGCCTTTGCATCGGGGGCGGCATCCACGCCGCCATGGATCATGCTCGCGAGCGTCGGCTGGTTGACGGGCGCCATTCTCGCGGTCATCGAGTTGGTTTGGGCCTTGGTGGCGGGCCCCGGGCCGGCCCTTGCGATAGCGTGCGCCGTATACCTGCTGTTTGCGCTGCAATTGGCGGGCCTCCTGCGGCGCCTGGGCTCGTTCCGCGTGGTAACAGCGCTGCTGTATCCGATCCCGCTTCTGTTCTACCAGGGGGTCTTCGCACGCTCGACTTTGCTCATGCTGTTCAGAAAGAAGGTCTCGTGGAAGGGCCGGGAGATCGACGCCGACTCGAAAAAGGAGTGACGCCACCGAGATGCTCATTGAACTGCCGGTGCTTTGGCTCGTCATCGTGAATGTCGCGGCGTGGCCTGCGATCCACATGGCCGCGGCGTGGGCCGGCACGCAGCTTCCGGTCGCATGGTTCAACCCGGCTCAATGGCTCTATCGCGAGCGGGCGTTGGAGCGGGGCGGCCGGTTGTACGAGCGGGTTTTTGCGATTCGCCGGTGGAAACGGAGGCTTCCCGACGGGGCCGCGCTGTTCAAGAAAGGGTTCCGCAAGAAGCGCTTGCAGACGACGGAGCGCGACTACCTTCTGCGGTTCGTACAGGAAACCTGCCGCGGTGAGGCTGTGCACTGGGCTGTGCTGGCGTGTTCCACCCTCTTCTTCCTATGGAACCCATGGTGGGTGGGGCTCATCATGGTGTCCTATGCCATCCTGGCCAACGTCCCTTGCATCTTCGCGCAACGATTCAACAGGATCAGGCTGGCGCGGATGGCCGCATCGAAAGCGTAGGCTCCGGCGCGTCCGAAGTCTTTGGCGGTACGCGGGTTCCGCTCGGCCACACAACCACCCACGGGGTGAGCATTGCGTAAGCGCGAACGGCGAGGCCGAGCTTGCCTCACGCGCCGCACCCCAAGTTACGAGACGATTTGGGTGCCGGGAGCAGGGATTGTACGATTGAGCCGAATGGCTATACTTCGTCATAGAAAGAAGGCGCAACGCGTCTACAAGGTGTGAAGGGCCTCCGGAGGGGAGGCCGGGAGACACACCATGAGACAGCAGAACGTGTTGTCCGATGCCGATGCCGTCCGCCGCGTTCTCGGTGGACGACGGGACGACTTCGCCATCCTGGTGCGCAGGTATCTTCCTGCCATGCAGGCACTTGCCTATTCCACAACGGGATCCCGGCAGGATGCAGAGGATGTCGCGCAGGAGTCGTTTCTCACGGCATTCCGCCACCTCGACAGCCTGCGCGAACCGGAGCGGTTCGCGTGTTGGCTTGCCTCGATCGTGAAGAATACGGCCCGCTCGCTGCTGCGCGGTATTCGCAGATGTGGCCATGCTGGACGGCGTCGTGCGCGTCGATCACGACGCATTCGCCGTGAACGGCGCCGCCTGGGACGGCCGCACGCCTTCCGTCACCGTCGCACTCGAAGCGTCATGCGTCCTCGAGGGCGAGGTGCTGGGTGAGGACGGGTTCGGGGTTCCGTCGGGCCAGGGCCTCATCACCCTGAGGGGTTCCCTGGACGGCTCGTTCGATGTCCAGGAGGAAGGGGCCGTCTGGCGCGAGCACAACATCCATCCAGAACATGACGGGAAGTTCCGCATCACCGGGCTTCCGGCCCGGCAGTATGAGTTCCACCTGACGTGGTATCCGCAACCCGGCGAAAGCTGGTTCATGAGCAACACGCCCGATCAGGACGCCGTCCTCGTTTCCCAGGCGAGCTCGGGCGCCGGCATGCCGAATGCAAGCCGGCCCCGCGAGTACACCGACATCTTCACGCTCGAACCCGGCCAAACCCTCACCGTGTCGTATCCGCGCGACGATCTCGGGCGGAATCCCGAACGACAAGCCGCGTTGGAGGCGGCATCGCCCGCAGACGCCGAGTTGCACCGGAGACTCTTGGGCGTGT
>JAFGTL010000600.1 GCA_016934125.1 Candidatus Hydrogenedentota bacterium | reverse complement strand
GTGACGTTCCTGCGCAAGCTCATGCGCCACTACCCCCTCCCCGTCATTGTGGTCTCCTCCCTCACGCCGCAGGGCGGGGAACTCGCCATGGAGGCCCTCGACGCCGGGGCGGTGGGCGTGATGTGCAAGCCGGGCGAGGCCTATTCGGTGGGCGACATGTCCGTCAACCTCATCGACGAGATCAAGGCGGCCGCTCGTGTGCACGTGAAGGAGCGCGCTCCGGCCCCGGCCGCCGTCCGGCGCGAGCCCACCCGCCTCTCCATGACGCGCACCACGAACCGGGTTGTCGCCATCGGGGCGTCCACGGGCGGCACCGAGGCGCTCGCCAGCGTTCTCAGCGCGCTCCCCGCCAACTGCCCCGGTATCGTCATTGTGCAGCATATGCCCGAGCACTTCACGCGCTCCTTCGCGGGCCGGCTCAATGACATCTGCGCATTCGAGGTGAAAGAGGCCGCCGACGGCGACACCGTGTCACCGGGACGCGCGCTTCTGGCGCCCGGCAACTACCACATGCTCCTGCGGCGCTCCGGGGCGATGTACCGTGTGCAGGTGAAGAGCGGCCCGCTCGTCTCCCGCCACCGGCCCTCCGTGGACGTGCTCTTCAAGTCGGTTGCCCAGTATGCCGGCCGCAACGCCGTCGGCGTGATCATGACTGGCATGGGCGCGGACGGCTCGAAGGGCATGGCCGAGATGAAGGAGAGCGGGGCGGACACCATCGCGCAGGATGAGCAGAGCTGCGTCGTCTTCGGCATGCCCAAAGAGGCCATCGCCTTGGGCTGCGTCGATCACGTGGTTCCGCTCAGCCGGATCCCGAACAAGATCCTCGACCTCGCTCAGCAATCGCGCTGAAGCAGGCCGGGCACGACCATCCAGACCACGTGCCACGCCTGGCCGATATCGCGTTCCAGACACACCACCCCGCCCTTCTGGAACGCGACGACTTCCGCGCCCTCGTCGCCCGTCAGAAGACGCGACGCCAGCCGCGACAGATGCGGCAAATGTCCGACAATGGCGAGGTCATCGGAGCGGCCCCGCAGATCCTTGCTCAGCCCGCCCACCGGATCGTTGGGATCGAGGCCGCTCGACGGCTCGACGACGCTCGACGGCTCGGCGACGCCCTCGGGAGCGAGCGCGCCCGCGAGCCCCTCGGCGGTCTGCCGGGCGCGCGTCTTGCCGCTGTGCCAGATCGCGTTAACCCGCACGCCCGCCCGCTCCAGGAATGCCGCCATCTGCGCCACGTCCTGCTCGCCCTGTCCCGACAACGGCCGTTCCGGATCGACCTCCTTGCCCACTGCGTCCCCATGCTGAATCAGATACAGCCTCATGATTCCCCTCCCTCGCCGGGTGCGTGCCGGGCATCCCCCGGCCCAGGGACGCTGTGACTCGCGCCCGGATCCGCCGGCTGCGCCGGCCATGGCCGCCCCGATTCGTTCCGGCGTGATTCCGTAGTGGCTTGCCGACCACACCGCCGCGCCCGACTTCACGAGGATCGCCTGCGGCGACTGGTGGGCAACCGACAAGCGAGCCTCGATCGCGTTCGAGACGGGCCGATCTTCGATGACGTTCACCAGGTAGATGTCGGGGGCGGCGTCGCCGGCTGCGCCTTCAAAGGCCAGGAGGCGGCGGTAGGCCTCCGCGGACACCGGACAGGCTGTGCTGTGTTTGAACAGGAGCACCGGGCGTGCTCCCGGCGCGGCCAGGCACTGATCGAGGTCGGCCACGCTGGTGAGTTCCTTCACGGCGCGCCCTTCTCTTCCCGGGGCCAGGCGATGGCCCTCAGGCGATCGATCCTTGGACGCCCTCCTGCATCTCGACCACGGCGTCCCGCGTGAGCTCGTCGAGCAGTTCCTTCACGGACACGATCCGATCGATCCGGCCCACATTCGCGCCGCACATGGCGAATCCGCGCTCGAAGTTGCCGTCGGCCGCGTTCACCAGGGCCTCCGCGATGCAGTAGTTCACCTTGTCCGGCTTGCACGTAATCAGGCAGTGATACGGGCACCGGAAGTTGAACTTCTCCCCTTCCAGGATCCGTTCGACGAAGCGGTTCCGGATCACCCGTCCGGGAAGGCCCACCGGCGAGTGGATCACGATGACGTCCTCGTCGCGCGCGTTGACGTAGACCTCCTTGAACGCCTGGGATACATCGCACTCGTGCGTTGCCACGAACCGCGTCGCCATCTGCACGCCATCCGCCCCGAGGCGCAGAAACCGGGCGATGTCCGCTCCCGTGGACACGCCGCCGGCCACGACAACAGGGATCTTCACGGCGTGCTGCTGCTCGACTCCTTCCACCACCTCGAGCAGGTCCGCCAGCAAGGTCTCGAGGTCCGGCACGTTCCCCGTCTGAACGTCGTCAAAGCGGAACCCCAAGTGGCCGCCCGCTCTCGGGCCTTCCAGGACGATCGCGTCGGGCCGCCGGTCGTACTTGCGGGACCAGTAGTTGCAGATGAGGGCCGCCGCTTTGCCGGACGAGACAATCGGCACCAGCTTGATGGGCGCATCGCCCACGTATCCGGGCAGCTTCAGCGGGAGCCCTGCGCCCGAGATGATCGCGTCGGCCCCTTCCTCCACACAGGCCTCAACCAGGCTGTCGTAGTTGCTCAGGGCCACCATGATGTTGACGCCCACGGGCAGCCCTTTGGCCTTCACGGCCCGGATCTCCCGCCGCAGCGCCTCCTGGCACCCACCGACAAAGTCCTCGATAGCCTCGGCTGCAGAGGGCAGCCCGACACTGGCGATGACGCCCAGCGCACCCTCGGCCGAGACCGCGCCCGCCAAGGACGCGCCCGACACGCGCACGCCCATCCCTCCCTGGATAATGGGCGGGTTGATCGTCAGATCTCCGATGACGAGATCGGGGAGTTTGTGTTCCATGAGAAGTGTCCTGCTCCTGGTTGAGACGAACGCACGTTCGAGGAGCAGCTAACGCCCCTGTGATCGTTCTGTCGATTGAAGTTTCGTCCTGGCGCCGTATGCCGCCGCATACCGGAAAGCCCTCCGCGGGCCGTTCGGGATTCACAGCCGCCGTGCACGGCTCTCAGATACGCACATGTCCCACAAGGGGCAAAAGCGCCGTGTGCGCGCCTAGGCGGAGTCTAGTATACCCGAAGGCCACCCGAGATTACAGTCCGAATGCCTGACTCCTGCCGGGAACCCGCGAGAACCGCGTAACAACAGAGCCAGGAAACGGTTAGCGGCCGCGCCTCGCCTCACCCGCGGCCCGCACTGTCCCGGCAAACCTGGATCATCGTGAGGACATTGTCCGTGCGCACTCCGGAGTGGATGACGTTCGATGAGCCCAGCAGGTAGCCGCCGCCCGGCGCGGCCGCATCGATGCACCGCCGCGTCTCGTCAGCCACCTCACGCGCCGTTCCCGAACTGAGCGTATATCCGCAATCGACATTGCCCCAGAGAATGAGATGGGGGAGCCGGGCGCGGAGTTCGGCCAAGTCCATCCCGGCCTGCTTGTCGATCTCGCCGTATCCATCGACGCCGGACTCGACGAACAACTCGCGGGCTACCGGCCAAGTCACGCCATCCGTGCGGAACACATAGGGGAGGTTGTAACGGTGGCAGCGCGCCGTAATCCGCCGCAACGGTTCCAGCATGAACTGCCGGAATTGGGCGGGCGAATACACCGGCCCGAGGTTGGCGCAGAAGTCCCCGCCGCCCCAGATGATGGAAACGCCCAGTCCGGCCAGCACATCGATGGCCTCGCAGGCCAGGTCGGCCTGCATCGCCGTATACGCAGCCACCTGCTCGGGCAGCACCAGCATCGCCTCAAGCCATGCCGGTTCCATCGGGATCGCGAGGCCGGGGCCGGCCGCCACGGCCCGCTTCCCCCGGTATCGCTCGACCGCCCGGCGCACGAGGGGATACGAGTCGGCCGTCACCGGCACGCGGCCGGCGTGCCGCGCCGCCATGGCGGCAACAGTCTCTTCGACTTCCTGCAGGCCTCGGGCGTGCCGGATCGATGCGTCCACGGTGTGGAACGTGTCCGATACCGGATCGAACCGCATGGCGGCCCAGGCGGCATCCGGATCCCCGAACAGATACGTGAACTCATCGAGCTTCTTCGTCGGGGAGCCGCCGCCGGCCCACGGCAGCGACACGACATCGAAATCGAGCGCGTCGACGAGGGCGCAGAAATCGGCGAAATAGCGCTCCTGATACGCCTCGTGGGCGTCCGCCCCGGCCATAGCCGCTTCGACGCCGTTTCGGCGGAATCCCCCTCCGCCGGTGTGCATCTCGCGCCCCAAGATGTCCGAGGCCACGTTGGATGCGAAGCCCTGCTCGAAATAGGGCACGCGGTCCGGTTCCTCGAACCGCAGCGTCATCTGCACGCGCTCCAGGGAAGTCATCACACCACCTCGCGGCCGGCCCGCGGGCCGGCCCTGTCACCTGGCGGCCGCACCGCGAGCGACCTACGCCATTCGGCCGCTACGCTCGTCGCCCTGTTCCACCAACCGGCCCGTGTTCTCCGCGATGCGGAACACCACGATCAGCATCTCGAGCCAGATCCGCGTGAGTAGCACGGAGAGGAAGAACGCGGCGGGGGCCATCACCAGACTGATGAGGATGGCGCCCACGGACTTCGTTGCGGCAGCCGAGATGAAGACGCCCAATGCCCCGAGGGCCGCGCCCAACAGGCTGATGAAGTAGATCACCGGAATGAGCCGGACGGTGATGAACTCCGAGAACGAGAAATCGAACAGGCCGGCGAAGAATCCTTTGTTTTCCATGCGTCATCCCCTGCTTGGTTGTGGACTTCTTAACCCGGCCCGCGGATGCTCCGCCGGCCGCTCAACAGACAAGCGCCAATTCTGCCGGGCTTACTTCGCGCCTGCCCGGGAGGTGTAGATGCCGGCGTTCGTCGCGCACACGGCCTTGAGGAACTCCTCGTACGGCACATCGGTGATCATGACGAGCCCGATGTTGTAGTTCTCGCCATCGCTCGCTCTTCCGGTTGTCGCCTGATCGGAATACCGAAACCAGTGGCAACCGACGAACAGCGGCGATTCCGCCACGCTCTTGACGTAGGCCGCATATTTCTCACCTCGCTCGTGCTGGTTTGCCGTGGGCTGAAGCCCTTGGTGGAACATGCCCGTGTCCAGCGCGCCGAAGTGGAACTCCCCGATGATGTATGGCTTGCCCAAGTCGCGGAACGAATCGGAACGCACGTCCGGGAGATATACGTTCACGCTCACCACGTCGGCCACCTCCGCGCAGGCCTTGGCCACGATGGGCGGCCAGTAGCGGAGGGTGCCGCGGCATCCGAGGTAGAGGTGGCTTGGATCGTACTTGCGCAGGCTGCCCGCCACCGTGTCGAAGTAGCGCCGCGCGAACTTGTACTCGAATTCCGTCGAATCGGCGAGGCACGCGTCATTGAGGCGGATGGGCACCCGGAGTGCATCCCAACTCTCCGCGGTGGTGTTCCACGCGGCATTCAGGCGATCCAGCGTCTCGTACTTCGCCTTGAGATCCGCCACAAACACCCGGCGCGCAACCTGGGTGGGGGGACTGTCCAGCACGCCTTTCGCGATGGACTGCCAGGACATCTCGTTGTCCATGAAATACCCGATCAACATCGGGCTCATCTTGTACTCGCTGGTGACGCCTGCCGCTCGTTCGTCCACGATCCGTGTGAATTCCGGATCGAACACGTCCACCATCTTCCCCCAGAAGCCCCCGGTTCCCTCGACGACAGGGCCGCCCGTTCCCGACGTCGCCGTGAAGGGCATTGCGTCACTGTGCAGAATGCGGCCGTCCGACCAATTGGCCACGGTGTTGAAGCCCCAGGCCTTGAGCCGGGCGACGGCCAAGTCGCAGGCCCGCTCGTTCCAGTCATCGCCGAACCGGCGTTTCAGATTGGCACGGTAGAAGCAGAAGGTGTCCCCCTCGCTCCCGATGGGCTCTGCCATGCTATGCGCACCGATCCGGTGTCCGCGGAACTCGCCGAACTCCTCCTCCCGCTTGGGAACCCACTCAAACCAGTCGTCCCGGCCGGTGACGAACGTGTCCGTATAGAACCCGACGCAATCGACGCCGATCGAGAAGAACAGGTGGCCCTCCGGCGTCACCAACCACCACTTCCCGTCGACTTGCTCCGTGCGGAACCAGCCCGTGGCCTCGAGCTGCGGGCCCTCCGCCCACCCGCCGAACCGATCATATCCCGGCGGATATCGCGCGCCCTCCAGGGCCTTCTCCTCCTGGCGATGCAACGCCGCGAGTTCCTCGTCGCTGTGCACCTTCCCGGGCCACTCGTCGTGGATATACTGCCCATACCGATCGATGAACGGATTCGGCACGAGTTGCTCGAGTGGATCCCCTGGCTTGAACGCGCGGACGTTGTCGATGATCAACTCGTGTGCGCGCTCCGGACGCATCAGATACAGCCGGATCCCCGTCACCTTCGACGGTTCGAGGCTGAATCCCGCCAACCCGGGGCCGAACATGACCACCGGGCCCCGTACGGGAACCCCCCGCATGCCCCAGTATGGCCCCGCCCCCGAGTTCGTGAAGTAGAACCGGACGATCGTCGTCTCCCCGGCGGGCAGCGTCATGGTGCCCCGGGCGCTTTGCCGTTTGCCGTCCGGCGCGAGGCTGTCCACCCGGATGAACAGCTCAACAGGCCCATCCTCCGGGTTCGTAGCATCAATGGCCAACCCCGAGTACGCGCTCAGATCCCAGGCGCCGGTTTCGGGCCTCAGGATCACCTCGGGCCGATCGGCTGCTGCGAACTGCACCCGCAGGGCACGGCCCGCCTCGCCTTTCACCTTGACTGGCCGAACCTGCGCGTCCGTCGCCGTCAGCGTGTCCGGTGCCTTGCGCGCGTCAAACGACCCCAGCACCATGACATCATCATCGGCAGCGGCGGCGCCAACGCTCAACGCTGCAGCGAGGATTGTGCAAACCAGGACTCTTCTCATTTGTGCTCCCCCTATCGCTCTGCCCGATGCCCATCGGCCGGAACGTATACTAGCATATCCCGGCCGCGCCCGTAGGCTCGAGACGGCAAGGCGGCCCAAGCGCATTGGATTTGAGAGGCTCGCGCGCCTCTGCTATCGTGAGGCCGACGATTGATGCAGACACGGCTACAGGAACCGGAACGCGCCATGCAGTCCAAGGAACTCGACTTCGTCATCTCGGCCCTCGCGGCTCACAGTCCGCTCACGGACAGCGATGCCTTCATGGACTGGTTCGAAGCGCGCCGGGAAGTCCACCGGTTCCGTATCGAACGGATCCCCTTCGCCGAGTTGGACAAGTGGGCCTTCGAGCCGTCCACCGGCAACCTCGTGCACCAGAGCGGCAAGTTCTTCACCGTCGAGGGGATCCGTGTCGAAACCGATTTCGGCCCGATACGCGAGTGGTCGCAGCCCATCATCAATCAGCCGGAGATCGGCATCCTGGGGATTCTGGCCAAGAAGTTCGATGGCGTGCTCCATTTCCTCATGCAACTCAAGATGGAGCCCGGCAACATCGCCCTCGTGCAACTCGCGCCCACACTCCAGGCCACGCGCAGCAACTACTCACGCGTGCACCAGGGATCCGAGCCTCCGTATCTCAGCTACTTCCTCGATCGCGCTGGCTCCCGCGTCCTCGTCGATGTGCTCCAGTCCGAGCAGGGCGCCCGGTTCCTGCGCAAGCGCAACCGCAACATCATTGTCGAGACATCCAAGGATGTTCCCGTGGGCGATGACTACTGCTGGCTCACCTTGGGGCAGATCTACCGCCTGCTCCGGACGGACAATCTCCTCAACATGGACGCGCGGACGGTGCTGTCGTGCATCTCGTTCGCCGGCCCTGAACTGCTGGACACCCCCGCTTCGGATCTCCCGGCCGCGCTCCGCGGCTTGGGCCTGTCCCGTGGCGAACTCGGCCCGTTCGGCGCGAAGGTGATCGGTTCCGCGCTCGATACGCAGAACGCCCTTCACGACACCGACGACATCATCAGTTGGTTCACGGAACTCAAAACCAAGTACCTTCTCGAGGTCGAGCCTATTCCGCTCAAGCTGGTGACGAAGTGGTATCGTGACGACTACGAGATCGCCCATGAGGACGGTAAGTTCTTCTCCGTCATCGCGGTGCGGGTGCAGGCCGACAACCGCGAGGTCGCCGCGTGGACGCAGCCCTTGCTCAAACCCCGCGAAGAGGGCATCGTGGCCTACATCGTCAAAGAGATCAACGGCGTCCTCCATTTCCTGGTGCAAGGCAAAGTCGAGCCGGGCAATTTCGACGTCGTCGAGATGGCGCCCACGGTTCAGTGCGTGACCGGAAACTATCGGCAGGCCAAGCCCGAAGGGCGCCCCGCCTTCCTGAATGATATCCTGACGGCTCCGGCCGATCGCGTCCGGTTGTCCACCCGCCAGTCCGAGGAGGGGGGGCGCTTCTTCCAGGAACAGAACCGGAACATCATCGTCGAAGTCGGCGACGACTTCCCGGTGGAGGTGCCCGGCAATTTCATCTGGATCACCCTGAACCAGTTGAAGACGTTCATCAAATACAACAACTTCGTCAATGTAGAGGGCCGGTGCCTGCTCGCCTGCCTCCCGTTCTCGTAGGCGCCTGCACATAGGGGACTCTGAAGCCGATGGATAAGGTGCGGATCGGTGTGATGGGCTGTGCGAACGTCGCCTGGAAGGCCATGCTTCCCGCCCTGCTCGAGTGCCATGAGGCCCGGCTTGTGGCCGTGGCCAGCCGGAGCGGCGACAAGGCGCGCCGGTTCGCGGAGCGGTTCGGCTGCAACGCCGTGGCCGGATACGCGTCCCTCCTCGAACGTGACGATATCGACGTCATCTACATGCCGCTGCCCACCGGGCTGCATGATGAATGGGTGCGGAAGGCGCTTGATGCCGGCAAACACCTCCTCGTCGAGAAGTCCTTTACCTCGGATCTGGAATCGGCCGAGGCCTTGGCCGCGCTGGCCGCCGAACGGGGCCTTCTGGTGATGGAGAATTTCCTGTTCCCCCTCCATTCCCAGCACCAATGGGTTTCCGATCGGGTGTCCCGCGGCGACCTCGGCGACCTCTGGCTGTTCCGGAGCACGTTCGCCTTCCCGCCCCTGCCGGACGACAACTTCCGCTACGATCCCGCGTTAGGCGGCGGCGCGTTGCTGGACGCGGGCGGCTACCCCGTCAAGGCGGCCCAGCTCTTCCTTGGCGACGACTTGGCCCTGACGGGCGCCGTCCTGGAATACGACTCAGCGCGCGGCGTGGATCTGGCCGGCCATGCCCAGTTCGTGAACGGCCGCGGCCAAGTCGCCCAAGTGTCTTTCGGGTTCAACTCGTTCTATCAGTGCCGTTACGAGCTCCTGGGCACGAAGGCCCGGCTTGTGGTGGAGCGTGCGTTTACGCCCCCTCCCGGATTCCGCCCGCAGGTGCGGCTCGAGGCCCAGGATCACACTCAGACGTTCACCCTCGCCGCCGATGACCATTACCTCAACATGTGGCGTCATTTCGCCGCAACGGTGCGGAGCGGCGAAGGGTTCGATGACCACCGACGCGCCGTGGTGCGGCAGGCCGCGTTGCTGCACGCCATTCGACAGGAGAGCGCTTGATGAGCCCGCCGATCTACGTCACGCGGCCGTCCCTGGCCCCCCTCGACGAGTATCTCCCCTACCTGGAGAGCATCTGGGAATCCGGCGTCATGACGCACAATGGGCCCTTGGTGCAGCGGCTTGAGAAAGACCTGTGCGCCTACCTGGACGTGCCGAACGTCGTGTGCGTTGCGAACGGGACTTGCGCCCTCCAACTCGCCATGCGCGCCCTCGGCCTTGCCGGCGAGGTGATCACTACACCGTTCACGTTCATCGCGACGGCGAATATCATCGCCTGGGAGCGATGCCGCCCGATCTTCGTGGACGTGGATCCCGACACCTGGAATCTGGATCCGAACCGAATCGAGGAGCGCGTCACCGCCGACACCGTCGCCATCCTGCCCGTGCACGTGTTCAGTGCGCCCTGCGACACGGCCGGCATCCAGGCCATCGCCGATCGGCACGGCCTCCGGGTGATCTACGACGCGGCCCACGCCATGGCCGTGAACGTGGGGGGGTGCTCGGTGCTTCGCCGGGGCGATGTCTCGGCGGTGAGTTTCCATGCGACGAAGCTCTTCAACACCGCCGAGGGCGGCGCCTGCGTGACGGACGACGACGAGCTTGCTGAACGGATCCGCCGTATGCGGTTCTTTGGCTTCGACGCCCGCAAGGATATCGTCGACAGCGGCATGAACGCGAAGATGACGGAAGTGCATGCCGGGCTCGGCCTGGCCAACCTGGCCCGCCTGGACGAGGTGAGGGAGAATCGCCGCGAGAAGTACGAGCTCTACCGGGCGCTCCTGTCGGCCCGGGAGGACATCACGTTTCAGGGCTATGCGCCCGGCGAGTACAACTACAGCTACATGCCCGTCGTGTTCGAGAGCGAAGCCCTGCTGCTCCGCGTGATGGACGCGCTGGCGAAGGAAGAAGTGTATCCGCGGCGCTATTTCTACCCGGCCCTCAACACCGTGGGCGTGTTCGAGCCCCAGCCGGAACTGCCCGTCGCGGAACGCATCGCGCGGACGGTGCTCTGCCTCCCCTTGTACGACACCTTGGCCCGCGGCGACATCGAGCGGATCGCCAAGCTGATTCTATCTGTCTAGCGGCGCAACATCTTCGCCGGTGATGTCGCGGTAGGCGGCCAGGAGGCGTTGCTGCTCCTCGGGCGTCACGCGCACCTGATTGGTCGCGGTGAACGCCGGCGGGCCGGGATAGGCGCGCCTGATGGCGCAGCCTTGGGCGGCCAGTTTATCGGCGAGTTCATCGTAGAAGCCGGCCGGATCGCGGCAGAACCGCTCGTAGGGCACGAACAGCCAGCGGGCCTCGTCGAGCTCGGCCAGTCCTCGCTCGATGGCGCAATTCGTGTAGTACACCTGGCCGGCCACCTGCGCAAAGGGATCCAGCCCCTTCAACGCCTCGTACTCCTTGGGTTTCACCGAATACCACGCTTCTCGATCGCCGTAGAACTTCACCCGCGATTCGAGCACCGACTGCATGTTGTAGAAGGGATGCCGCTTGACGTAGACGAAGAGGGCCTTGTCGAAGATCGGGGACAAGGCGGCGATGTTGAACTGGAGGTAGGCGCCTTTGAGCGCGATCGGCTTGTCGAAGGCCGCCTCCATGGCGGCCAGCTCGGCGGTAAGCAGGGAGCCGTCGATGGCGCCGATTTCTTCGTCGGTGAGGTGCTCGGGCACCGCCTTCGGGATGAAGCGCCGCCAGAAGTAGAAGAACTCGTTCGGCGCCAGGGCGCCGCGCGTCTTGCCGAGAGCGGACTCGAACTCGATCGCGCCCGAGAAGTCCAGAATCTCGTCGTTGAAGTTGTACAGCGGATCCGCGAACAGCCGCTGGATCTTCGCGCCGAGATACGGGGCGTCGTAGAATCGCGACAACATGTTCGACGGATATCCGAACCGCCCGGACGACGCCAGCCACTGCGTCGTCACGGTGGTGCCGCACCGGGGCGCGCCGATCACGAACACCACCGGATACTGGGGCATCGTGAAGCGTTGGAGCACCTGGCGCTCCACCGGCGCCAGTAACCCGTTCAGTTCCTTGAGCAAGTCTTCGAGGGCTGGATTCCGCCTGAACTGCGCTTGTCGTTCCTGTTCCATGCCTGCCTTTCGCCGCCCGCTCGCTGCGCGCTACGGGTTGTGCCGGTCGAGATAGTCCTTGATCTCCTCGGGCGAATTCCACATCAACGCGTCCACAATGGACAGGTTCGGCACGAACTCGTATCCGGGACACGCATACTCGAAGGGGGGCAGGTGCCGGATAATGAGCCGGATGCCCGCCCGCGCGAAGGCCGCCTCGTCGAACAGCCCTTCACCGCCCGGCGCGTTCACATACTCCTCCGCGCCCATCGCCTCGGCGATACGCAAGGCCCAGTCGCCCGGGCCCTCCACCGGCCCGAGCGGCAGATCCATCTCGGAGAAGATCGAAAACCGGCACGCAATGCCCAGCCGTTCGCACACCATCTCGAGGATGCGCGTGTTGAGGGCCGACAGGGAGGGCTCATCCGTATCCAGGCATGCTTCGACAAACTGGCGCGTGCCGTCGAACCGGCGCCGGGCCGTCTTCTTGTAGTGATCGAGCTGCCGGAGTACGACGCCCTTCCACGCGGCCCCTTCCTGCACGAGGATATCTCGAATGGCCGTGTCCCGGTGGTGCTTCCGGACGGGCGCGGTGATGTACTGCCAGCCGGCGCTGGGGTGAAGGATGCGGTTGCGGTTCACCCAATGGCGGCGCATGTACTGCGCCGTATCGAACACCACCCACTCATCGACGCAGTTCATGAGATCGAAGTAGCCCACGTAGGGGAAGAAGTAAGGCTGCATGATCCCAAGTCTCACCAACGAACTCCTCGGCGCGCCACGGAAGATGCCGCCTACCGGGTGTGGATCTCACGGATTGCGTACGCCGGCCGGGCCTGAAGCATGCCGAAACTCCGCACGACGAACTCGCCCACCGCACAGAGCACCGCCAGCAGCGTCAGGAATGTCACCGCGATGGCGTTGAGCGCGAGCCCGATGGTGGCCTCGGGCACGAACGCCCGCGGCAGGAACCGGGCCAACGCGATCCGTGCGACGAACAGCAGCGCGAGGAACAGGCAGGCCCCGCCGATTAGTTGGAACGGCCTGTCGGACAGATTCACCAGGTTCTCCATGTTGTAGGCGAACAGTCTGCGGAACGTCCAGCCGGATTTGCCGTATTTCCGCGGATGATGGCTGACGGGCACCTCGGCGATCCGGCCCGCCATGGCGATCACCGGCACGGGGCGCCACGGCTTGAATGGCCCGAAATCGAACGCCTGCACGAGCCGGCGGTCGTAGAGCTTGAACGTGCAGCCGAAGTCGCGCAGATTGCTCTTCGACGCCTTCCGCATGATCTTGTTGGCCAGCAGGGAAGGCAGGACGCGGAGCAGCGAGTCCCGCCGCTCCTTGCGGTATCCGCTCACGATATCGTAGCCCTCGTCGAACTTCTCCATGAGCAGCGGCAGTTCCTCGGGATCGAGTTGAAGATCGCTGTCGATGAGGGCGATGGCCTTGCCGCGGGCGAGGAGTACGCCCGGCGTTTTCGCGTTGCCCTGCCCGGCATTGCTGAAGAAATCGACGATGGCGGTGACGTGGGGATCGGCGTCGAAGATCGCCTTCAGCCTGTCGAACGTCTTGTCCGTACTGCCATCGTTGACGAAGAGGATCTCGTACGGCCGGCCCATGGCCTCGAGCGTCTTCGACAGGCGCGTGTAGAACTCGTCGATGCTTTGCTCTTCGAAGTAGCAGCTGATGACGACACTTACGTCGACTGTGGCCTCGTCGGACATCGAGAACACCCCCGTATGCGTAATCCCTCTACTCGCCGCGGCCTCCCAACAGGAGGATGTTATTCTCGGGCGTGTAAATGTAACCGGCTTGCTTCGTCTTGTGGCGCGCAATCACCCGCAGCCCGGCTTCCCGCGCGGCCGTTTTCCAGAACCGGAGCGAGCGGATCCGCTTGTTCACCAGCGTGAGTTCTTCCCGGGCCGCCGTCAGCGCGTTCCAACTCTCGAACTGATCGCTCGAGTGGAACTGCACGTTCCGCGTCACCCAGCCGAACTGCCCTCCCACGACGATCACCCCGCCCTCGTTCAGATGCCGCGCGAAATTGGCGATCGCCCGCTTCCACTGTTCGTCGCGCACGAGGTGGAACATGACGCCCACCGCATTGATGATATCAAATCGCCGCCCGAGCTCCAGATCGGGCTCCGACACGTCCCCCTGGAAAACACGGACGTCCCCGTTGCCGGCGTAGCGCTCGCGGAGCGCCGCGGCGGCCGTCTCGGCCAGTTCCGCCGCGGTCACGTGCGTCGCCCGGAACACGTCGAGATAGAAGTCCACCCAATGCCCGGCGCCCGAGCCGATGTCGAGCACGGAACACCCGGCCGCCGTGCCTTGAGTCGTGAGCGCCTCGATGATCGCGTTCTCCGTGGCGTTGTAGTGATACCTGGCGAAAGCGGCGTCGTACGCGGGCGACACCGTGGTGCCATCGGATAACTCACCGCCCTCGGCGGACTTATGGTACGACTCGAAGAAAGCCTTGGCGTCGTAGGGCTGACTGCCGCGCCCGGCGAAGAGGGGGTAGATGTAGTGGCGCAGGAACCGATAGGGAACGAACCGGGTGACGAACCGGAACGTGGCCGACTGGCGCAGTTCCGGCCCGAGGTTCGGGTTGTTGCGCATACCGCGAACCAGCTTCAGCGTGTGCCAGATATCCTTGGCGATTCGTTTGGGTGACAACACGGCGCATCCCCGGCAATCCATGCAGTTGACGATGCACGAAGCCTACTCCATGCCGGCCTTCCGTGTCCACCGGGCACTACGCCGAATCGGCTTCAGGCCTCACCCGGAGGAGATCCGTGAACCGTATCTGCTCGCGGATCAGGCAGAACACCCCGAGCACACCCACCGGGAACAGGGCGAACAGGTGGGTGACGAGCGCGACAGCCTTGGCCCGGGCCGGATCGAGGCCCGGTGCAACCACGAGCAGGCACGCGATCACCGGGATGTGGTATTGCCCGACGGCCCCGGGCGTCACCGGCACGCTGATGAACACGGCGATCAAGGCCAGCATGAGGAGCGGCGCGTACCACGGAAACGGGATATCGAAGGCGGCCATCATCGCGGCCGACGAGCCCACGCCGCCGCCCCACGTGAGCAATGAAAAGCCGGTGGCCTTGGCCAAGTCCGACGGCGAACGGAAGACGTGCATGCCCGCGGCGAAGTTCACGAACACCCTTTCGAGCCATGCCGCGAACCGGGCCGATACACGCCCGAGCGTCGCACCCACGGCCCGTAGCACAAGGCCCTGGTTGACGTATAGAAACACCAGCACCGCGCACATCCCGCAGAGTGCCGCCGCGGCGCCGCTTGCCGCAGGCCGGATCGCGGCGCTCGATACGGCGATCGGTTCCGCGTTGCCGAAGGCGCCCGCCGGGAACTCGATATCGAGGCCCTTGGGCAACGACAACATGGCCAGGAGCAACACGACGATGAGGGCGAAGAGATCGTTGACGCGATCGAGGGCGGCCATGGCGATGCATTGGGACAGGGGGCGTTTGGCCAGGCGCGAAAGGACATAAGGGCGCACGAACTCGCCGGCGCGGGCGGGCAGCGTGAAGTTGACGAGGAACGCAATCTGCGTTGCGCTGAACAGGTGGCGGTATCGGGCCGGGCAGGACGCCCGCACCACATAGCTCCAGCGCTGAACCCGTGCGAAGAACGTGCCCCACACGAAGGCCTGCGACACCAGCAGCCACTCGAGCCGGATCTCCCGGACGGCGGCCCATACGGCCGCCCAGTCCGTGCGGCGGAACAGCAGCCAGATCAACGCCGCGCCCAAGGCGATCCCGATCCCGATCTGAACGACTCGCTTCATGTGTTTCCCGTGCGGACGCGGTGCCGCCCGCTGTCTCTCCCCTCAACCGCCGCCCGTAGCATGCATTACGTGGAAACCGAACACAACCCTCGCCCGGGCCGCGCGAGTTGTCCGGCTCACGTCATCGTTGACGCCGGCCCGCTCCCTCTTATACTGTATGCACCGAGAGGCAGATAGGGGGATGTATGCGAACAAGGCCCAGAATCGGCCTGTTGTTCCTGGCGGGTGAATCATGGTGGGAGGCGGGGATTTGCGACGCGGTCGAGGGGCCGTACGCGGGCTTCGTCCAGAAAGTCGAGGCGGACACGGCGCGGGCCGTGGCGGTGCTGAAGGGGCAGATGGACGTCGTATCCTCGGGCCTGCTGCACACCGAGGAACAGGTGGTTGAGGCGGCGCGCACCTTCGAGCAGGAAGGCATCGACGGCCTGGTGTTCTGCCCGATCATCTGGACGAACGATCCCCCGGTGATTGCCCTGATCCGCGCCATGCGCCGCGTGCCGCTGCTCCTCTGGGCCTATGATCCCTACGACGGTTTCCCCGAGCACTTCCGCATCGAAGAGTGGCTCCGCGCCAGCGGCCCGGTGAGCGTCCAGCAATCGGCCAACATCTTCCGCCGGTTCGGGTGGGATTACGAGATCGCCTTCGGCAACGAGAACAACGCCCAGGCCCTCGGCGAGATCGTCGCGTTCGCGCGGGCGGCTGCCGTCAAGCGGCGCCTGGTGGGCACGCGGATCGCCGTGCTGCCGGCCCCCTGCAACGTCGTGGCGTCTACCTGGATCGACGATTTCGCGCTCCTCGAGACCTTCGGGATCGAACTCGTCTACGTGCCCGTCGATCGCCTCGCCATGCTCGTGCAGGAAACCTCCGAGTCCAAGGCGGCCGACTACGTCGAATGGCTCCGGGAGAACTGCCACATGGCCGCACCCGCCCACGACGAGGGGTTCGAGGACGTGCTCGTCGAATCGGCCCGGCAGGCGCTCGCCCTCGTCCGGCTCGCCGAACAGGAGGGCCTGGCGGGCATTGCGCTCGACGACTTCAACCCGGATCTGTGCCGCATCCTCGGGTTCCGCCCCCACCTCTACCACCCAACCCTCGGGGAACTCGGCTGCACCGTCGGCCTCGAGGCCGACGTGCTCGGCGTGCTCGCCACGATCATTGCGGGCCGCCTCGCCGGCCGGATGGCCATGTTCAACGAGTTCTTCAGCATCGATCCCGCCGAGAACACCGTCCTCATGGGCCACCCCGGCATGGGCGAACTCAGCATGGGCGATCCGGAGACGTTCACGGTGACGCCCGACCTCGAGTTCGATGAGACGCAGGATCGGGGCGCCTGGGTGTCCTACCGCGCCAAACCCGGCCCCATGACGTTCCTCAACATGACGCCCGAACACGGCCGGATCAAGGTGGCCGTGTGGACGGGCGAATCGCTGCCCGGCCCGCGCATCATGGAGGGCTATTCCCACATGCTCGTGAAGCCCGACGGCGAGGCCCGCGCCCTGTTCAAACGCGTCGTCGGCCTCGGCCTGCTCCAGCACTGGGGCACCGTGCACGGCAACGTCGCCGCCGAGATCGGGTGTCTCATGCGCATGCTGGGCCTCGACGTCGACGCGCTCACCCCTTGACGGGCCGTCTCCGGCCGCGGCGGGCCGATCCTAGAACTCTCCCTGCGGCGCCCAGCGCGGATGATCTGCCCCGCGCCTGTCGATGCCTTGGGTGAGTGGGCGGGGATTGCGCCCGTCCGAGCCGGCAACCCAGATGGCGGGCGGCCCGCCCGTCTCAGCGCGGCAGAAGATCAACTGCGTGCCGTCGGGCGACTCGCCCTGCCGGAAATCCCACACGGGCGGCTCGCAGCCGGTGAGGCGCACGGCCGAGTCATCGCGCGGGTTGATTCGCCAGATCTCCGTGCCGCCGCGGGCGAGTTCGGGCTTGAAGTCCCGGTTGAAGTGATCCGTGTCGGGCCGATCAGGCTGGTATTCCCAGGCCACCTTCGAGCCGGGCAGCCGCCGCGAGCACAGGATCGCCCCGTCGTGCGTCCACGTGGGCGTGTTCGAGCCGCCCCCGCGGTTTTCGGGCGAGCCGTACGTCGCCCCGAACCACAGGGCCTGGCCGGAGGTCAGCATGCGCTGCTCGGAGCCATCCGGGCGGCAGAGGCACAGATCGGCCCAGTCGTGGCCGGGATCCTCTCGGTGGAGGCAGTCCTGAAACGCCAGCCACTCGCCGTCGGGGCTCCAACTCGGGCAGAAGTACAAGTGGTCGGGGTGCCCCGCCACAAACGTCCGGGTGCCGCCGTCCACATCGCTCGTCCAAATCTGATAGCCCGACGGGCTCGCGAGGTGATAGGCCACCCGCCGGCCGTCGGGGCTGAGGTTGAGTCCGTAGGGCATGCCCTCGCCGGCCTGGGTGAACGCGCGCGCGTCCGAGCCGTCGAGATTCATGTTGAACGCCTGCGCAACCCCGTCGCGGACAACCTGCACGAGCATGCGGCCGTCATCGAGCAGGAGTTGCGGCGTGTAGAACACCGCCATCCGATCGCGGGTGGCGATCTCCGTCAACCCCTCCGTGTCGAGATCGTAGATCCAGAGATGGGTGGGCGTCTGATGGTAGTACTCGCCGAAGGGCCTGCCCGGCCCGTCCCGCCGGGGCTCCATGCTCAGGAACAGGATCCGGTGCCCGTCGGGGAAGAAACCGCCCGGCTGCCAGGTGGCCTGATCCGGCACGTCGAACTCGAAATAGCGCAGGCCGCTGCCATCGGCATTCATGATGCCCGTCTTGCCCTGCGACACGAA
This sequence comes from Candidatus Hydrogenedentota bacterium, assembly GCA_016934125.1. Lineage (GTDB taxonomy): Bacteria > Hydrogenedentota > Hydrogenedentia > Hydrogenedentales > SLHB01 > JAFGTL01. The sequence continues at coordinate 10,844 of JAFGTL010000600.1, read as the reverse complement.
CAGAAACCGGGCCGGCTGCGTGCGGTTGTGGGCGGGGCCCTGCCCCGTCCGGCACGCCGCAGCCGCGACCACGGGCGTCAGCGCCGCTGCGGCCAGGAACCTGCGCCGGTTGATGGGCCCCAAGGACATACACTGTCCGTTATCTGGATTGCTTTTCATTGGCGAGTGTCTACCTCCGCGGTTTCGGGCCCGCCCGGGCCCGTTCTCCGGCACACCTTACTCAATCGGGAAGCCGCGGCACAACCCGGGAAGCAGGCAGGGCTTGGCGCGGCTGGGACGAGCCCGTCCCGCAAACGCGCTTCCGGCGAGAGGGTTACGCGCCCCTCGGTCCCGCTGATGAGTCACGGGCCGTTGCGCAACCACCGCCGGCTTAGCCGCGGCCGGGATACCTTTTGACATTCCGGCCAGCCAGGAATAGAATGAAAAGCGGAACGGCGTAATCTGCATTCAGTTCAAGACTTACAACCGACATATCAGGGTGGGATCATGAAAGTCGATAGCGAAGGAAAGCAGAAGGCCCTGGATCTCGCCGAGGAATCCCGCGAAACCCAGTGGCGGTTCCCGAGCCTCGTCGCCGAACTGTTCCGCGGCACCTTCCGGTGGGACATGCTCCATCCATTCCCTGAACAGGACGAGCACGACAAGCGGATCGGCGATGAGTACATCGAGCGGGTTCGCGAGGTTCTCGAGGAGTACATCGATCCCGACGAGGTGGATCGAACCCAGGAACTTCCCAACGACGCGCTGGTTGCCATGGGGGACATCGGCCTGTTCGGCCTCAAGATCCCGAAGAAGTATGGCGGCCTCGAGATGTCCCAAACCAACTACAACCGGATCATGGCCTTCATCGCCACCTACTGCAATTCCACGGCCGTCTGGCTCTCCGCCCACCAGAGCATCGGTGTGCCCCAGCCGCTCAAGCTCTTCGGCACCGAAGAACAGAAGGAGAAGTACCTGCCCCGGCTCGCTAAGGGCGCCGTATCCGGATTCGCCCTCACCGAGCCCGATGTCGGCTCCGATCCGGCCCGCATGACGACTACCGCCACACCCGCCTCCGACGGCTCCTACTACCTGCTGAGCGGCGAAAAGCTCTGGTGCACCAACGGGCCCTCGGCGGAGGTGCTCGTAGTCATGGCGTTAACCCCCCCGAAGATCGTGCGCGGCAAGGAGCGCCCGCAGATCACCGCCTTCATCGTGGAATCCGACATGCCCGGGTTCGAGGTGGCCCACCGGTGCTCGTTCATGGGGATCCGCGGCATCTCGAACGGCCTGCTCCGCTTCGACAACGTGCGCGTCCCGGCCGAAAACATCATCGGCAAGCCCGGCCAGGGCCTCAAGATCGCCCTCACGACCCTCAACACCGGACGGCTCACCATCCCCGGCACCGCTGCGGGCGGCGGTAAGCTCTGCATGCACTTCGCCCGGGATTGGGCTCAGAAACGGGAGCAATGGGGGGCGCCCGTGGGCAAACACCAGGCCGTAGGCAGCATGCTGGCCAACATGAGCGCCAACACCTTCGCCATGGACTGCATGAATACCATCGCGTGCGCGTTCGTGGACAAGGGCCAGGCCGATATCCGCCTCGAAGCCGCCATGGCCAAGTATTTCTGCACCACCTTCGGCTGGCAGATTGTCGACGACCTTCTCCAGGTGCGCGGCGGCCGCGGCTACGAAACGGCCCAGTCGCTGCTCGAACGCGGCGAGGATCCCGTGCCCACCGAACGCCTTTTCCGCGACGCGCGCATCTCGCGCATCATCGAGGGCACCGACGAGATCATGCGCCTCTTCATCGCCCGCGAGGCCATGGACACCCACGTGAGCCGCGTCATGCCCATCATGATGGGCAAGGGGCCCATGGTGAAACTCATCTGGGAGGCCTTCAAGTTCTATGCGGGCTGGTATCCGCGTATGTGGCTGCCCGCCGGGGGCGGGTTGCCCTCGCGATACCTCTCGTACTCGAACCGGCGGCACCTCACCTACATCGCGAAGGCCGCCAAGCGCCTTGCCCGCACCATGTTTCACACCATGGCGCGATTCGGCCCCAAACTCGAACGGGAACAACTCATTCTGCAGCGGTTTGTGGACATCGGCACCGATCTGTTCGCCATGGCCTGTGTCCTCGCCCGAACCGAACACCTCCTCACCGCCGACCGCGCGAATGCCGCCCTCCAGGATCTGGCCGACTTGTTCTGCCGATCCGCCCGCGATCGTATCGCGGATAACCTGCGCGCCGTGAAGCGTAACCGGGGCCGCCTGCTGAACCGCGTGTCCAAGGCCTTCATGGACAACCAGTACGAGTGGCTCGTGGAAGGCGTGTACACGGATTTCCCGCCCACCATGCGCCGCAGCGTCACCCGCCAAGCCGTGGACGGAGAGCCACCGGAGACGCCCGAGCCTGAAGACGCGGAGGCGCCCGAGGAGCCCGCGGCCGAGACACCCGAAGACGCGCTGGAAGAGCCGGCGGATCGCGGCGACGAGGCGTCCATCGAGACCTCCTGAGGCCATCGCCCCGCGGCGTCCTGCACAGAGGGACTCGCCGCTTCGTTTCCCCCCGATACGGGATTTCCTTGTGTATTCCGGGCAGACGCCCGGGATCGCCTGGAATTCGCCCTGGGCGGACGATATGATCGGCCTTTGTCCGCGGGCCTGGCCCCCCGGGAACGCCGTGGGTGCGCCGGGCTCGTTCGTTTGAGTCAGTGTAAGGAGCGCAAGCAGAGATGAAGGCAGTGAAATGGGTTGCACCGCGGAAGGTCGAGGTGGTCGAGGTGGATCGGCCCGTTCCGGAGCCCCACGAGGCCCTGGTGCGGATCGAATCCACCGGCATCTGCGGATCGGATATCCACTACTACGCCGACGGCCGGATCGGGAATACCGTCATGACGGGGCCGCTGGTGTTGGGCCATGAATACAGCGGCATCGTCGAGCAGGTGGGGGCGGACGCCGATCCGGGCCTGGTGGGCAAACGGGTGGCGGTCGAGCCCGGGATCCCGTGCCTGGCGTGCGAGTGGTGCCGGACGGGGCACTACAACGTGTGCCTGGACATGCGATTCCCCGGCGGCCCGCCCTACGATGGCGCCCTTCAGGAATACGTCGCCGTTCACGCGGGGTTCTGCTTTCCGATACCGGAGTCGATGACGCCCGCGGAGGCCGCCATGATGGAACCCCTTGCCGTGGCGGTTCATACGGTTGAACTCGGCCACGTGAAGCCCGGCCAAACCGCTGCGATCCTTGGACTTGGCCCGATCGGGCTGCTCACCGCCCAGGTTGCCAAGCTGTCGGGTGTGTCGCGCCTGTTCGGCACCGACCTCCTCGACTACCGGGTGGAAGCCGGGTTGCGATACGGCGTGGATCGGGCGTTCAACGCGTCGGAACTGAACACGGTGGACACGATCCTGAAAGAGACGAACGGCCGGGGGGTGGACGTGGTGTTCGACTGCGCCCGATCCGCCGACACGCCCGCCCTCGCCTGCCGGATCGCCCGGCCAGCCGGGCGCTGCGTGCTGACGGGCATCTCGGGCGAGTCCAGCGGCACCTTCCCCGTGGACATCGCCCGGCGGAAGGAACTCTCGCTTCAGTGGTGCCGGCGGTTCAAGTTCAACTACCCCAGCGCGACACAGATGACCGCCTCCGGGCGGGTTGACGTTCGCTCGATCATCACCCACTCGTTCCCGTTGGAGCGATGCCAGGAGGCGTTCGATCTGGTGTGCGATAACCGCGACAACGTATTGAAGGTATCCATCGATCAATGAGGGCATCACCCGGCCGGTTGGCGGAACGGGCGATCATGGCTGCGGGAATCGCCTGTCTGTGGCCGTGGGTGTTCGGCTACCGAGGCGGGTGGTACCTGTGGACGTCGCTTGCCGTCGCGCTGCTGTTGCTCTGGGTTGCGGTGCGCCGCGTCGCGCGCCTGAGACGCGAGTTCCACGCGCTTGAGGAGGCGCGCCGCGCCGACGGACGCGATCCCGGCGGCGGGCGCCCTGGATAGCCGCGCAGGAGTCCGATCCATGCTGAAGAAGATCGTCGTCATTGCCGTATTGCTCCTCGTCAACCTCGCCGCGGTCTTCATCACCGTGATCGGGCCGTGGCCCACCTACGGGCCCTCCGATGTGGAGTCCGAGGGCTACTACCGGACGGCGATCGCCGCCATTGACGAATGCGCCGCCGAACGCCAGGTGTCGGAACGGCCTGGCCCGCTCCGGGCCGGCTGGGCCGCGGCCTCAATCACGCCCGGTGTCGGCACGCCCCTGGCCGGATTCGGCAGCCGCAAGGGCCGCCCGTCAACCGGCGTGCACGACGGCCTCGACATCCGGGCGGTGGCCTTCAGCGACGCCGATGATGTCGTAGTCATCGCCGGCTCCGACCTCCTCATCGTCCCGGAGAACGTGGCCGAACTGGCGCGCGAGAAGGTGGCGGCCCGCGTGCCGCTTTCGCCGCGGAACCTGTTGTTCAATGCGTCGCACACCCATGCCGGGCCCGGCGCGTGGGGCCCCGGGTTGGTGGCGAAGGAGTTCTCGGGCACCTACGATCCTGCCGTCGTCGAACTCCTGGCGGAGGGGTTCTCAAACGCCATCGTGGGCGCCTACAATGCCATGGCACCGGCCGCGTTGGCCCACGGTGGCGTGGATGCGCCCGACTACATCCGCAACCGCACCCGCGACGCCTGCACCGACAGCGAACTCGGCTACCTTGTGGTGCGCCGGGACGACGGCCAGCGCTGCTACATCGTCCGCTACTCGGCCCATGCCACGGTGACGGGCAGCGGCAATATGGAGTTCAGTGCCGGATACCCCGGCTGCCTGCGGCGCGCCATCGAAGAGGAAACCGGCGCGTTCGCCGTATTCCTCGGCGGGGCGGTGGGCAGCATGAGCGCCCGGCCCGGCGACGGGGCTGACGGGTTTGCGCGGGCCGAGCGCATGGGCGCGGCGCTGGGCCGCATGGTGGTGGAGCATGCCCGCGACGAGCGCCTCGACTTCCAGCGCGAGGTGGACGTGGCCACGGTGGGCGTCCCCATCGATCTACCGCCGTTCCAGTTACGCCTGAACCGCTCCTGGCGGGTGTCGCCTTTCCTGCTGCCGGTGTCGGGCATTGACGGCGACGGCTGGATCCACGGGGCCCGCCTCGGCGAGGTGTTCCTCTATGGCGTCCCGTGCGATTTCAGCGGCGAGATCAGCGTCGACCTCCGGCAATCGGTTGCCGCGCGCGGGCTGGATCTCTGGGTGACGAGCTTCAACGGCGACTATGGCGGATACGTGTCTCCTGACCGCTACTACGCCACCGCCGATCAGGACAAACAGGTATACGAGATGTACACCATGTCCTGGCTCGGGCCCAACCAGGAGGCCCTCTTCACCGGCCTGCTGGAGCACCTCGTGGACACGATGGCGCCCGGCGCGGCCCCGGCCTCGTAGCCGTGGATGTGTGCCCACAGGACGATGCAGCGGCCCGGCCCGTCCGGCGGAGGCGTCTCTCGGTGCCGCTGGCGGTATCGTTGGCCGGCGTGTTACTCGGCATCGGCCTGATCCTCATCGCCGGGGCCTTCGAGCGCCGCGCCCAGTCCTCCCAGGTGTGGAAGGACGCCCTTGTCGCCACCGAAGGCGAGCCCCCGTGGGACGGCGCCCTCCCCATCCGCGTACGCCCCCTGCCCGACACCAATCTGCCCGATCAGGCCGCGCTGCGCGACGAGTTGGGGGCTGTCCCGGGCGGCGACGAAGCCATCGCCATGTTCGGCCTCGACAGCGTAGAGCCAGTGGTGGCCGTCGATCTGCCGGACGAGACGTGGGCGGCGTTGGTGGAGTCGGGACGCGCTCCGGAGCCGGGCGCCCCGGAGGCCCTGGCCGGTGCGCTGGCGCGCCTCGATGCCTTCGAGATGGACGGCGTGGAGTTCCGCGTTGTGGGCCGGCTCCAGCGCGGCACCGGCGGGTTGGCCTTCGCCTTCCTTGTGCGCGAAGGGGCGGGCACGGAGCGGCACTTCACGGAACAGGCCGGCGCGACGTCCGGCTGGCTCGATCCGGAGGGGGTGGTGCATGCTCAGGCGATCTCCCCGGAAGACGCCCCACAGATCGGCTCATGCAACGGCCTCGCGCCAACCGGACGCCATGTCGTCGTGACGGCCTGTGTGGGCTTCATGCTGGCGTTGGTGTTCGGGGCGGTTGGACAGGTTGCCCTCTTGCGTCGATGGGCGAAACGGCCTTCGCCGTTCCGCCCGATTCTCGCCATGCTTGACGCACACCCCCGCACGTTGTGGGCCATACACGGCCTGCACTACGGCGTCTTCGGGGTGTTCATGGCGCTCGCCGTGGCCTGTCCGCGCGCCAACATGCGCCTGCTCATGTGGGTTACCGACATATTCACAACCGGCAATCTCAGCGCAATCGGTTCCGCCTACCTGGCTCAGAACGTCCCCAACGCCGCGTGGCAGACGTTCCTGAACAACTACGTCCGGCAAACCCTCCTGCTGTCGATCGCCCCGTCCGTATTCCTGCCCGTGCTGGGCTCCTGTTTCGCCCTCGTCAAGACGCTGCTCTCGTTTTCCCTCGTGGGATTCGTCATGGCCCCCATCTGGGTGGGCATGGTAGAGGTGTTCGCCTATCACGCCGTCACGGGCATCCTCGAACTCGAGGCGTACGTGCTCGTGTCGTTCATGATCGTGGTGCTGCCGGTTCGCCTGTTCCAGGCACTCGGCAAGGAGGACGTCCTCCAGGAATTGGCCGGCATCGCGCGGATGATCGCGAGCGGCACGGTGCTCGCCGGGATCATGCTGGCCGTGGCGGCCGCGTACGAGGCCATGACGTTGGTGTGGCTGTAACGGGCGGCGCTACCCCGGCGGCGCACCCCGGCTCCCCGCCCCGTATCCGGCCAGATCCAGCGTCACGTGGCGATATCCTGCGGCGTGTACGGCGGCGACCACCTCTTCGCGCAGCGCCGCATCGAGCAACCTCGGGAAATCGTCTGCCCCCACCTCGATCCGGCACAGATCCCCGTGATGGCGCGCCCGGTACTGGTGGATTCCCAGCCGCTTCAGCGCTTCTTCAGCCGCTTCCACCCGGGACAGATCCGCCACGTCCAGCCGCTGCCCTGTCGGGATCCGCGTGGACAGGCACGCGAACGACGCCTTCCCTGCCGTGGGCAGGCCGCGACGCGCGCTGAGCTGCCGGATCTCCTCCTTGCTCAGCCCCACCTCTTCGAGCGGCGCCGCCACGCCCAGTTCCCGGGCCGCCACGGCGCCCACCCGGGAGGGATCGCGCGCGTCGTCGGCGTTGGAACCGTAGGCGAGCACGGCGATGCCGCGCTGCCGGGCGTAGGCGCGCATCCGGGTGAAAAGCTCGATCCGGCAGTGATAACACCGCTGCGCGTCATTGCGGAGGTAGTCCTCGTTCTCGAACTCGGCCGTAGGCAAGATATCGAGCCGCCAGCCCCGTGCCCGCGCCAGGGCGGCGGCCCCGGCCAGTTCGGAGCGCGGAACGCTCGGCGAGTCCGCGATGAGCGCCCGGGCCCGCTCGCCCAGCACCTCATGGGCCACGTCCGCCAGGTAGGTGGAGTCTACCCCGCCCGAGTAGGCCACGGCCACGCTGCCGTATCCGCCCAGCAGCGCCTGAAGGCGTTCCTCCTTCTCGATGGGTGTGCTATTCGTCACTGAGCGTCCCCTGCACGATGTCGCCGCGGGCCCGTTCCAGTCGCACGGGCCGGATAACGTTTGTCAAACACTGATCGGAACGCGCCGCCACGCGAATGTAATTCCCCGTATATCCAAACCAGAACCCGTCGTCTTCCTCCTCGAACAGCACGTCGAGCACCCGGCCCGCAAACGATGCGTTGAACGCGCGCCGCTTCCGGGCGACGGTGCGGCGGAGGTGCGCGCTCCGGCGATTCTGCACCTCCGGCGCCACCTTGTCGGGATCCCGCGAGGCCGCTGTCCCTTCCCGCTCCGAGTACTTGAACACGTGGGCATACGCGATGGGCGTCTCCTCGACGAGTCGAACCGTTTCCGCAAAATCCTCCTCCGCCTCGCCCGGCGCACCTACCATGAGATCGGAACCGATGCACACATCCCGGATCGCGCTCTGGGCGCGCTCGATGAAGGCCACGAACTCCTCGCGCGTGTGCCGGCGCCGCATTCGGCTCAGCATGCGGTTCGAGCCCGACTGGGCCGGGACGTGGAGGTAGGGAACCAAGGCGTGATCGGGCGCGTCCATGAATGCGAACAAGGCCTCGGGGATCGTGGTGGGTTCGATGGAACTGATCCGAATCCGCGCCAGTCCGGGAATGCCGTTCAGCCGCTCGACTACGTCGACGATGTCCCGGCCCTGCTGCTGGTAGCAGCCCAGGTTGACGCCAGTCAGCACGATCTCCTTGGCGCCGCGGCACGCCAACTGCCTCGCTTCGTCGACAAGATCCTCGAGTTCCCGGCTGCGGGAGCGGCCCCGTGCGAAGGGGATGATGCAGAAGCTGCACATGAAGTCGCAGCCATCCTGGATCTTCAGGTTCGTGCGTTTCGTGACGGGCCCGCCGCCGGCCGTCTCGATGGTGAAATCGCCGCGCTGGATTCGATCGCGCACGATGACGGGCCCGTCGTTCTTGCCTTCGGCGACGTAGTCGAGGAGGCGCAGCTTCTCCTGTGTGCCTATGATCAAGTCGAGGCCGGCGATCTCCGACAGCGTCTTGTACTCCATCTGGGAGTAGCAGCCGATGGCCGCCGTGTAGGCGTGGGGGTTCTTGCGGATGAATGATCGGATCGACTGCCGCGACTTGGCGCCCGCTTCGCGCGTGACGGTGCAGGTGTTGATTACCCCGAGGTCGGCCGGTTCCCCAAACGGCACGATCGTGTAGCCCGCGCGTTCGAGCTGCTCGGCGAGAATGCCCGATTCCGACTGGTTCAACCGGCAGCCCAGCGTGTGGATCGATGCGCGCTTTCCCGTTCTCGTGTCCTCGCTCATCATTCTCATCCGAGACGAGTCCCTACGTGCCGGACGCGTCGCCGTCGAGCCGCTCACCCTCGAGCCAGTGGTTGCGCCAGCCCGTGATCCGCACCGGAACGAGTTCGCCGACGGCCAGGCCCGGGCCCGTCACACTCACCGGGCGATGCCCGTCTGTCCGGCCGTTCATGGCGCCCGCCCGGCGTGCATCGGGCCCGTCAATGAGGACGTCCTGTGCGGTGCCGACGTATCGCTCGGACTGTTCGGCCGTGATGCGTTCCTGAAGGGCGATCACGCGTTGCAGGCGCTCGTCTTTGACGGCCCGGGGCACATCGTCGTCCATGCCGGCGGCCCGGGTGCCCGGCCGCGGCGAGTACTTGAATGAGAAGATCTGGCTGAAGCGGACGGTTTCGAGCACCTCGAGCGTCCGCTCAAAATCCGCGTCGGTTTCGGTAGGAAACCCGACGATCAGATCGGTACTGATTTCGATGCGGGGATTGACGCGCTGGGCGTACTGCACCTGATCGAGGAAGCCCTCGATCGTGTATCGGCGGCTCATCAACTCGAGAACCCGGTTCGAGCCGGCCTGGAACGGCAGGTGGAGGTAGTTGCAGATCGTGTCGCGCTCGGCCATGAGATCCGAGAGCGCATGCGTCCAGTCCTTTGGATGGGGCGAGGTGAATCGAACCCGCTTGAGGCCCGGCGCGCGCGACACGGCATCGAGGAGTTCCCGGAACCCGCACGCGCCGGCCCGGTAGGCGTTGACGTTCTGCCCGAGCAGCCAGATCTCTCGCGCGCCCTTGCCGGTGAGATGGCCGATCTCGCGGAGGATGTCCGCCGGCTCGCGGCTCGCCTCGCGCCCGCGGGTGTAGGGCACGATGCAGAAGGTGCAGAAGTTGTCGCAGCCCTTCATGATGGCCACGTACGCCGAGCAGCCTTCCACGTGGCCCGCATCGATCCATTCGGGCGGGATGAAGTTCAGCACCTTCGTCGGCGGGCGTTCGAGCCATTCCGTCGCGAGCACCCGTTCGCCCTGGCGTACCGCCTCGAGCAGTTCGGGCAGGCGGACGTAGTTGTCCGGGCCGAACACCAGATCGACGCTCGCTTCGCGGTTCAGCAGTTCCTGCCCCGCCTGCTGGGCCACACAGCCGCCCACGCCGATGATGAGTCCCGGATTCGCCTGCTTCAGGGGGCGCAACCGGCCCAGTTGGCTGTACACCTTGTTCTCGGGATTCTCCCGCACCGAGCACGTGTTCAACAGGATCACGGTGGCGTCCTCGGCGCTCCGGGCCGGCTCAAACCCGTTCCGCTTGAGGATCTCGAGCATTCTGGCGCTGTCGTGCTCGTTCATCTGACAGCCGTATGTCTGGATGAATACTGTGTCTCTCATGTCATTTCCGGCCGCTACGGCCGCGGGAGGCGGATCGTGCGCCCGTTCCGAGGATCCGCTCCTCAAACGCCGCACAGGACAGGGTTCAATATGATAGCGTGTTTGCGGCCCGACGCGCAATTTCGGATCCGCCGGCGCTGGCGCCTCGCCGCCTGTTGTTGTGTTCACGCCGGGCCTGTGCGAGAATGCCGGCGATTCCAGTCAACCGCGCCCGCACTGAGAAGGAAAAGCCTGACATGGAACCCCAAAGCAGCCGTTCGTTCGACTTTGTCTGCTACGGATGCGGCGCGGCGGCGGCCGCCACGCCCCGCGGCATGCGGTGTCCGGCCTGCGGCGAGCCCTTCAGCATCCGCTCGCACGCCACGCCGGACTCCGAGATCCTGAGCCAGGCCCCCGGCTCGATGTGGCACTATCTCGATCTGCTTCCCATCCAGTCCCCCGACCATGTTGTGACGCTGGGCGAAGGGGCCACCCCGCTGATCGATGCGCCGCGGCTGGCGCAGCAGCACGGACTCGGGCGCGTGCTGCTCAAGAACGAGATG
>JAFGTL010000599.1 GCA_016934125.1 Candidatus Hydrogenedentota bacterium | reverse complement strand
GGCACCATCGAAGACGGCGACGCGGTGATCTTCTTCAATTTCCGGGGCGATCGGGCCATCGAGATCTCGCGCGCCTTCGAAGAGGACGGCCTCGACAAGTTCGATCGGAAACGCCGGCCCGACGTGTTCTACGCGGGCATGATGGAATACGACGGGGACGCCCACATCCCCCACAACTTCCTCGTCGAACCGCCCGCCATCGATCGCACGATCTGCCAGTATCTGTGCGCGGAAAGCGTCACCTCCTACGCCATCTCGGAAACGCAGAAGTTCGGCCACGTCACCTATTTCTGGAACGGGAACAACTCGGGCTACATCGACGAGACGCTCGAGAAGTACGACGAAGTGCCGTCCGACAAGGTGACGTTCGATCAGCGGCCCTGGATGAAGTGCGCCGAGATCACCGACGCGGTGATCGCCGCTATCCGCAGCAACAAGTACAAGTTCATCCGCCTCAATTACGCCAACGGCGACATGGTGGGCCACACGGGCGTGCCGGCCGCGGTGCGCCTGGCCGTGGGCTCGGTGGATCTGTGTCTCAAGCGGTTGCTGCCCGTGATCGAGGCCGCCAAAGGCGTCGCGGTGATCTCCGCCGACCACGGCAACGCCGACGTGATGTTTGCGGAGAAGAAGGGCAAGATCGAGCCCATGGTGGCCCATACGCTCAACCCCGTGCCCTTCATCGTGAAGGACTATTCCGGCGCGAACGCCCTCGCCCTGCGCGAGGTATCTGCGCCCGGCCTGAGCAACGTCGCCGCCACGCTCATGAACCTGCTCGGGTTCGAGAAGCCGGACGACTACGACGAATCGCTGATCGCCATCGGGTGAGGGCCGCCGCAGGCCCGGCGGGGCTCAGCCGTCCCTACGGGACTGGCTGCAAGGGCGGGCTTGATTCCCCACCGTTGAAAACGGTGGGCTATTCCCGTCGCGTCCGTCCCGGACGCGCACGCACGCAGACATGATTCGCGTCGCGACACGCACCGTCATGTCGAATCGCTGATCGCCATCGGGTGAGGGCCGCCGCAGGCCCGGCGGGGCTCGGCCGAAGACTGTCCCGTTAGGGTGCAGTTCTGCGGCAGAATGCGATCTGCCCTGAAACGCCGAGCATACGGATCCCTGTACGCATCCGCCCCTGAGAGTCCTCTGCGCGGCTCTGCGTACTCCGCGCCCTCCGCGTTTGGCTTACATACCACCACACACGCCCCCGGCTTCCTGCCCGCGTTGACGGCGCGGAGTCGCCGGCCTACAATGCGGACGGGCGGAGTTCAAATAAGGGGGAGAAGCTGTGGACGCAGGAAGTGCCCAGGCGAGCTTCAAACAGGCCGGCGAACTCTATCGCGCCGGCCAGTTCACCCAAGCGCTGCAACTGATCGATGAACTGGCGCAAGCCTTCCCGGACGACAAGAACATCCTGTACTCCCGTGCGCGGTGCCTGGCGGCCGCGGGCCGGATCGAGGATGCGCAGGGCGTCTGCGCGAGGTTGGTTCTGGACTTCGAGGACACGCGCGCCGAGCAGTTGCTCGAGACGATGGCGCCGACGCAACCCACCGGCGGCCGGCGAGGCCCGGCGCATCGCCCAGGCAGAAGTCGGCTCGTCTGGGGAGGGGCCGCTGCCCTGCTGATCCTCGTATTGGGGGGCCTGGCCGCGGGCCGGCTGCTCCATTCGTCTGCGGAGACACCGGAACCAACGGGGGTAGACACGGCACGGGCATCTCCAGCACCCCCGCCGGCGGTCACGGATCCCGTCGATCCGCAAACCCAACCGGCCAAGCCAGCCGTCGTCGAGTTTCGCGGTAGCTGGGTGTTCACCAATGCCACCGTCGGTGCGGACGGCTTCTCGACGCTGTGGGTGTTCCGCGTGTCGAGCGCGCCGCCGAACTGGCGGGACTGCCGCTACTTCGGTTACTACGGCGCCGAACTTCCGGACGAATACGGTGAGATTTCCGCCGAGACGTTCGCCGGCGTTCGGGGTAAACCGACGGAAACCGTCTCCATCGATCACCCCTCTGGCCCCGGAACCATGGAAGTCGTCATCCTCTCGTCCCCGGAACCCATTCAATAGTCGAAGACGGCGGAACAAGTTCCGCCCTACTGTCCCGTTAGGGTGCAGCGCGCATCCGCCCCTGAGAGCCCTCTGCGCGGCTCTGCGTACTTCGCGGACTCTGCGTTTGTCTCGCATACCACCACACGCCCCCGGCGCCCGCCCCGCGTTGACGACGCGGAATCGCCGGCCTACAATGCGGACGGGCGGAAACGAACACGGTGAAGCCAGGAGGACGTCATGGATCTCCATTGCGTAGCGGCGGCGGTTGTGGTAGCGGCGGCAAGCGTGCACGCGGCATTGGCCGGGGCGGCCGGGCCCGATCCGGACAGCATCAAGCTGGATCAGCCGGCGGGCCAGAACCAGAAGACGTACGCGCCCGCGGAGGGTGCCGTGGTGGCGGTGAATCCGCCGCCCTTCATCTGGGTGCCGCCGGCGGACGGGCTGCGCTACGTGCTGGATCTGTGCCGGAACCCCGAGTTCCGGGGCCGGGTGCGCCGGATCACCGACATTCACATCAGCACGCACGCGCTCACCGAGCCGCTGCCCCCGGGCCGGTGGTACTGGCGCTACGGTGTCCATTTCGAGAACCGCGAGGTGCGGTTGAGCAAGGCGCGCTCGTTTGTCGTGCCGGAGGACGCGGTGCCCCTGCCGTATCCGGACACGGACAAGGCGCTGGCGGCGATTCCGGAGGCGCGGCCGCGCCTGTTCATCACGAGCCCGGAACTGGCGGGGTATCGCGAGCGGGTGGCCGGGGGCGATCTGGCCGGGTTGCGCGAGGCCTTTGCCAAGCGGCTGGACGGGGCCATCGGCGAGGAACTCGTGGCCGAGCCGCCGTACGTGGCGGGCGAAGGCGCGGAGCGCGGCAAGAACTACGCGAACATCATCCGCACGACGCGGCCCGACATGGACGAGATGGAGACGTTCGGCCTGGCCTACCTGCTCACCGGTGACGAGCGGTACGGCGCCGAGGCGAAGCGCCGGATCCTCCATTTCTTCGCGTGGGATCCCGAAGGCCCGACGAAGTATACGAACAACGACGAGCCGGCCATGTGGATGATGATGCGGGGGATCCGCGCCTACGACTGGGCATACGATTGCTTCGAGGACTCCGAGCGCGCGGCCGTCGAGGCCGCCATGCGCGTGCGGGCGGCCCAGTTCTACGATCACCTCAAGAACCGGCGCCGGTTTCACACGAACCCTTACGAGAGCCACGCGGGCCGCACGCTGGGGTTCCTGGGCGAGGCGG
>JAFGTL010000598.1 GCA_016934125.1 Candidatus Hydrogenedentota bacterium | reverse complement strand
GGTATGCGCCGCCGCGGCACTCTTCCTGTCCGCCCTTTGTGCCGCCCCCGGCGCCTCCGCAGACGATTGGCCCACTTACGCCCACGACGCCGCCCGGAGCGCCGCCACCGCCGAGCAATTGGCGCTCCCCCTCCACGAAGCCTGGGTTCACGCATCGAGACACGCACCGCGTCCGGCGTGGCCGGCGCCCGCCAAGCAGGATTTCTGGCACCGGATCCGCGAACTCCGGCCTATCGTCACGTATGATCGCGCCTACCACACGGCCGTGGCCGGCGGCGTCGTGTACTTCGGCTCGTCCGCCGACGACAAAGTGTACGCCCTCGATGCCGGCACCGGCGAAGTGCGATGGACGTTCTTCACCGGCGGCCCCATCCGGCTCGCCCCCACCATCGCCGACGGACGGGCGTACGTCGGTTCGGACGACGGCTGCGTCTACTGCCTCGATGCCGCCGACGGCGCGTTGATCTGGCGGCGCCGCCTTGCGCCCACCGATCACCGCGTGCCCGGCAACGGCCGCATCATGTCCATGTTCCCCGTTCGCACCGGCGTCCTCGTGGAAGGCGATACTGCATACTGCTTCGCCGGGCTGTTCCCGTCGCAGGGCGTGTACGGATACGCCCTCGATGCCGCCGATGGCTCGATCCGATGGGAGCAAACCTCCCCGGAGCTCTCTCCGCAAGGCTACTTGCTCGCGTCGCCCTCGCGGCTGTTCGTGCCTACGGGCCGCACTACACCGGCCATGTTCGAGCGCGCCACCGGCACGTTTCTCGGCACGCTGCCCGGCCAAGGCGGCGCCTACGCCTTGCTCGCCGGCGACACCCTGCTGAGCGGCCCCGGGCGGAGCACCGGGCAACTCGATCTCACCGAGCCCGCCGCTAAGGAAGGTGTGGCCACATTTGACGGACTCCGCATGGTTGTTCGGGGCGACTTGGCCTATCTCCACTCGAAAACCGAACTCTCCTGCCTGGATCGAGCGCGAAACGTCGAGCTATCCAAGCAGCGAAACCCCGTGATCCGGCGGCGCGACGAGCTCAAGAAGCAGATCGAGGCATTGGCCGGCGGCGCGGAAGCGCCTGAGGCGGCCCCGCTGAATACCGAACTGGCCCGGCTGGAGGAGGAGATCGCCGGCCTGACGGCCGACATGAACGCCTGCTATCGGTGGCGTCGCCCGTGCGAACTGCCCTACACTCTGATCCTCGCGGGCGATATCCTGTTCGCCGGGGGCGACGACGAGGTGGCCGCCTACGCCGCCAACGACGGTGCGCCCCTCTGGGCCGCCGAGGTCTCGGGCCGCGCCTACGGCTTGGCCGTGGCCGGCGGCAGGCTCTTCGTCAGCACCGACAGCGGCTCGATCCACTGCTTCGCCCAGGCCGGCATCGAGCCTCAACCCGCCGCGCTCGCTGCGGCTGCTGCTGCCCCGTACCCCAAGGACGAGTGGACTGCCGTGTACGCGCGAGAGGCCATGCGCGTCGTTGACGAAGCCGGCACGGACAAGGGCTACTGCGTGGTGCTGGACTGCGGGGAAGGCCGGCTCGCCTGTGAGCTTGCCAAGGTGAGCCAGTTCCAGGTGATCGGCATCGAACGCGATCCGGCCAAGGTTGCCGTGGCGCGCACCGCCCTCGACGCCGCCGGCCTTTACGGCGTGCGCGTCACCGTGCATCAGGCCGGCGCCCCTGGTTGGCCCGACAACGGACTCCCGTACACGAGCTACTTCGCCAATCTCGTCGTGTCCGGCCAAGCCCTGACGGGCGACGCCCTCCCCGAGTTCCCCGCAGAGGTGTGGCGGATGCTGCGTCCCTTCGGCGGCGTGGCCTCTATCGGCCAGTCCCTCGAAGCCGCACGGCTCGGCGCTGAACTGAAGACCGCGGACGTGGAGCAATGGATCGAGGCGAGCGGCGCGTCAAACGCGCGTCTGATCCGGCAAGGCGGGCTGTGGGCCGCTTTCCGCAGGGGGGACGTGCCCGGCGGCGGCACCTGGACGCAACTCTACGCCGACGCTTCGCACACCGCCTGCAGCACGGACGATCTTCACGGCCCGATGACGATCCAGTGGTTCGGCCAGCCCGGCCCCCGCGACATCATCGACCGCCACCACCGGCCTATGTCGCCCCTCGCCCGCGATGGCCGCGTGTTTGTGCCCGCCAACGACCTCGTCATCGCCCTTGATGCATACAACGGAACCGAACTGTGGCGGCTCGCCGTGCCCAACTCACGCCGAACGGGCGCACTCAAGAACTCGGGCAACATGCTCCTTACCGACGAGTACGTCTACGCCATCACCCAGGACGAGTGTTGGGCCGTCGACGTCGATTCGGGCACGCTCGAGCAGGTGCTCAAGGCGCCCGCGCCCGATCCGGGCCAGTACGAATGGGGATACCTGAACCGCCTCGATAGCCGCCTATACGGCACCCTCCAGAGGCCCGACGCCTCCTTCTCGCGGCTCGATCGGAGCACCTGCTCCGTGCTCGAAGGCGATTTCCGCCCCGTCATCGTGAGCGACGCGCTCTTTGCCGTCGATCGCCACACCGGCGACCACCTCTGGACGTACGAAGGCGGCACGTTCATGAACAACGCCATCGCCATCGGCGAAGGTGCTGCCGGGGCCTGCGTGTACGCCGTCGTGAGCCGCAATGAGAAGGCCCTGTCAAACAACGACGGCCGGATGCGCATCGACGAGTTCTGCAAATCCGACACCTTCCTCGTGGCCGTCGACGCGGCCACCGGCGTCACCCGATGGGAAGTGCCCTTCCACTTCCCCTACCAACACATCATGTTCCTCTCGTTCGCGCAGGACACCATCCTC
>JAFGTL010000597.1 GCA_016934125.1 Candidatus Hydrogenedentota bacterium | reverse complement strand
CCATCCTGCCTACGGCGGATGCGGTAGTCGCCGAGGTAAACCGGGCGCGTGCCTATCTCGATGCGCGCCTGGTATAGTGCCCGTATGCACCGGCTTGTGGGACGATTGGCAATGGAGAGGATTCGCCCATGAACAAAGTACTCATCGTTATCGGCGACGCCACCGAAACCGTGGATACGCTGTATCCCTTCTACCGGGTGCAGGAGGACGGATTCGAGCCCGTCGTCGCGGCCCCGGAGAAGCAGCGCTATCAGATGGTGATGCACGAGGTGAAGCCCGGCTGGACGATCACGAAGGAGTGGGAAGGCTACACCCTCGAGGCGGACGTGGCGTTTCGGGACGTAAACCCGGAGGAGTACGTGGGCATCTTCTTCTCGGGCGGGCGGGCGCCCGAGTACATCCGCTACGACGAGGATCTCGTCCGGATCACGCGCCATTTCTTCGATACGAACAAGCCCGTGGGGTGCGTGTGCCACGGCGTCGAGATCCCGGCCTACGCCGGCTGCGTGAAGGGGCGGCGCATGGCCACGGTGCCCAAGTGCAAGTTCGATCTCGAGGTGTGCGGCGGGATCTTCGTCGACGCGCCCTGTGTCGTCGATGGGAACCTGGTGAGCGGCCGCACATTTCACGATCACGGGCAGTACGTGGGCGAATGGATGAAGCTCCTGAGGGAAGCGCGGGCCGCCGCCGGCTAGGCCATCGGCGCTGTAGGGCGCCTGCGGAGTAACCGCGGCGAACGATTGCAGGGGAGACACAATGGCGGCGATGCGTAGAACTCTTTCGCGACGGCAGTTCATGGGCCAGGCCCTTGCCGCAGCCGCGGCCCCCGCCATCGTTCCCGCGACGGCGCTGGGACGCGACGGCACGCCCGCCCCGGGCAACCGGCTCACGCTTGGCATGATCGGCCTCGGCAGCATGGGCATGCGTCACGTCAAAGGCTTCCTGGAAGAGGAGGAGTGCCGGATCGTGGCCGTGTGCGACGTCGATCGGGAACGCCTCGAAGCCGGCGCCAAGGAAGTGAACGCGCGCTACGGCGACACCGGGTGCGCGCAGTACGGGGACTTCCGCGAGATGATCGCGCGCGATGACATCGACACCCTGTGCATCGCGGTGCCCGACCACTGGCACTCGATCCCCGCGATCGCGGGCATTCGCGCGGGCAAAGACATCTACGGCGAGAAGCCCCTGGCCCTGACCATCGCGGAAGGGCAGCAGATGGTGCGCGAGGTGCAGCGATACGGCTGCGTCTGGCAGACGGGCAGTTGGCAGCGCTCGACGGCCCACTTCCGCTTCGCCTGCGAGTTGGTGCGGAACGGGCGGATCGGCGCGTTGCAGCGCGTCGAGGTGGGCATCGGCCCGGGGAGTGCCATCGAGCCGCAGCCCGTCATGCCGGTGCCGGACACCCTCGACTACGACATGTGGCTCGGGCCCGCGCCCTGGGCGCCGTACACGGAGAAGCGGGTGCACTGGAACTTCCGGTGGATCCTGGACTACTCGGGCGGCCAGGTTACCGACTGGGGCGCCCATCACATCGACATCGCCCAATGGGGGATGGGCACGGACGACACAGGCCCGATCGAGGTGGAGGGCGTCGGCGTGTTCCCCGAGAATGGGCTGTGGGACGCGGCCATCGACTATCGGTTCTCGTGCGTATATGCGAACGGCGTGACGCTCTACGTCGGCAGCAACAACTACTACACGCAGGGCGTCCGCTTCATCGGCGAGGACGGCTGGGTGCTTGTGACGCGGGCCCGCGCCTTCGCCCATCCGGAGTCGCTGCTTCGCGAGCGGTTCGGCCCGGGCGACATCCGCCTGGCGCGGCCCACCGGCGATCACCGCCAGGGCCACCGCCACAACTTTCTGCGTTGCGTCAAGACGCGCGAGCAGACCATCACGCCCATCGAGATCGGGCATCGCTCCATCACCATCGCACACCTCGCGAACATCGCCATGCTCCTGGGGCGCAAGATCCGCTGGGATCCCGAGCGCGAGGTGATCGTGGGCGATCCGGAAGCGAGCCGGATGCTGAGCCGCCCCATGCGCGCGCCCTGGCACATCTGAGGGGCGCCGGCGCGCTATGCCAGGCCCAGGAGCCGGCTGGCGTTCTCGAAGAGGATGCTGCGCTCCCAGTCCGCCCCGAGCCCGAGCGACAGCACGTAGTTGAGCACCTCGTCCTGGCCCGTCCACGGCGAATCGGAGCCGAACAGCACGTACTCGCGCGGATGGGCGAGGATCAAGGCCTTGGCCCGTTCCGGCGGCATGAACTGCACCGAATACGAGATATCCGTGTAGATGGGCTTGCCGAGGAAGCGCTTCTCGACCTCCTCCCAATCTTCCCATGCCCCCAGGTGACTCGCGATGAAACGGAGTCCCGGAAACCGCTCGACCACAGTGAGAATCCGGGCCGGATCGGCCTTCCGGATCCGCGAGAACGCCATGTCGAAGCCCGTATGGCACAGCACAAGCAGGCCGGCCTCTTCCAGGGCTCCGTACAGCGGAAACACCCGCTCCTCGTCCAAATCGAAATCCTGGTAGTACGGATGGAGTTTGATTCCCTTGTATCCCTCGGCCGCGATGCGGCGGACTTGGGCGGCGGCGTCCGGATCGGCCGGATGCACCGATGGAAAGGGGATCAGGCGCTCGGACGCCACCGACTCCGACCACGTAAGGATCCGCTCGAACTGGTTCGGCTTCGTGGCGATGGACGCGAGCACGGCCGTCTCGATGCCGGCCCGATCCATCGACGCCAGCAATGAAGACACTTTGCCGTCCAGCGCGGCCTTGACGTTGCCCTCCTCTTCGAGCACAGGCATGGCGCGCTCCGCCAAGGCATCCGGAAACGCATGCGTATGGAAATCGATGACTCGCATGGCGGCATCGTATCAGATTCCGCGAAGCCCGGCCAAATCGGCGCCTGGACGCGCCCGAACCAGGCGCGTACAATGCCCGGCACGGCATGCGGCTGCGGAAAACCTTGCACACATCGGGAGGAATAACACGGTGATCAGCACCGGAATCGGCCTGTTGACTGTCGCCTGCCTCGGCGTTCGAGCCGCGGCCGCCGACACCGCCGCGGGCGGCCTCGCGCGGCCTACGCCCGAGCAGGCGGCCTGGCAGGACATGGAACTCGGGATGTTCATCCATTTCGCTCCCAACACCTGGCAGGACAAGGAGGGCGACGATCGCTCCACCCCCCTCGGCGCGATCAATCCGGAGGCCCTCGACACGGATCAGTGGGTGCGCGTGGCGCAATCCATGGGCGCGAAGTACATCGTCTTTGTGGCGAAACACATCGGCGGCTTCTGCATGTGGCAAACCGACACCACGGAGTACGGCATCCGCAACACGCCCTGGCGTGACGGGAAAGGCGATGTCCTCGCCGATCTGGCCGCGTCGTGCAGCAAGCGCGGCATGAAGCTCGGCGTATACCTGAGCCCCCGCGATGACACCCTCGGCGCCGGCATCGGCGGGCGTTGCGCCACAGAGGAGGCCCAGGAGCGCTACAACGAGATCTACCGGCGCCAGCTTACCGAAGTGCTCAGCCGCTACGGCGACATGGCCGAGGTGTGGTTCGACGGCAGCAACATCATCGAAGTCGGCGACATCCTCCGCGAGCATGCCCCTCATGCCGTCGTATTCCAGGGGAAATACGCCTCCATCCGCTGGGTGGGCAATGAGGACGGGTTTGCCCCGGATCCGGCCTGGAACGCCGTGCCGGAAGCCGCCCGCCTGGCCGGCGCGACGGCCGCAAACGGCGATCCGGCGGGCGACGCGTGGCTGCCCATCGAATGCGATGCGCGCACGCGGGCCGGCTGGTTCTGGAGTTCCACCAACGCGGACACGTTGAAGCGCGTCGACGAATTGATGGAGATGTACTACCGCTCCGTGGGCCACGGGGCGGTGCTCCTGCTCAACGCTACGCCCGACACGAGCGGCCGCATCCCCGAGGCGGATGCGGCGCGTATCGCCGCGTTCGGCGCCGAGATCGCACGCCGGTTCGGCACGCCCCTCGCCGAAACCACCGGCCGCGGGGACACCGTCGAGCTCTCTTTGGATCAGCCTATGGAGATCGATCACATCGTGGCCATGGAAGACATCCGGCAGGGCGAACGCGTGCGCGCGTACATCGTCGAGGGGCGCACGGACGAGGGATGGCGCCTCCTTTCACAGGGAACCGCCATCGGACACAAGAAGATCGAGCCGATCGCGCCCGTGGAAGTCCGGGCGGTGCGGCTGCGCATCACGGAGTCCGCCGCAGAGCCCATCATCCGGAAACTGGCCGTGTATTGCACGGCCCGGGACACACGGCAGTGACGGGCGGGAAGGACGACTCGATGAGCGCGGCGAAGGCAGGGCATATGACGCGGCGGCTCGGGCTGGCACTCATGGTTGCGTGGTGCGGGCTGGCCGCAGCGGACTGGTATGTCGCCCCCGGCGGCGACGATGGGGCCCCTGGCACGAAGGATTCCCCATTCGCGACGCTCGAGCGGGCGCGCGACGCGGTGCGCGCCGCGCGTCGCGACTCGCAGGCCCAACGCGGCCCGGCCGTTGTGTTCTTGCGAGAAGGGCGGTATCCGCGGCGCGAGTCATTCCTCTTGACGAAGGAGGACTCGGGCCGCGCGGATGCCCCGGTTGTCTACCGGGCGTATCCGGGCGAGCGCGTTGTTCTTACCGGCGGGCAGGTGCTCACAGGATTCACGCCCGTCACGGACGCGGCCGTGTTGGCCCGAATCCCCGAACCGGCACGCAGCAACGTGCGTCAGGCGGATCTGCGGGCCCAGGGCGTCTCCGATTTCGGCGTGATGAAGATGCGCGGATTCCCCCAGCCGGTGCTGCCGGCGCCGCTCGAACTCTTCTTCGACGGCGAGCCCATGACGATGGCCCGGTGGCCCAATGAGGGGTGGGCGAAAACCGGGCCCATCGTCGATCCCGGTTCCGTGCCCCGGGAGGGGGACGATTCGAACCGCCCCGGCACCTTCGAGTACGTGGACGATCGCCCGGCGCGGTGGGCGCAGGCCGAAGACGTCTGGATGTTCGGCTACTGGTGCTGGGACTGGGCCGATGAGAGCATCGAAGTCGCGGCCATCGACACGGAGCAACGCCAAGTTCACCTCGCCGCACCCCACCATTACGGCCTCAAGGAAGGCATGCGGTACTACGCCTTCAATCTCCTCGAAGAACTCGACGAACCGGGCGAATGGTATCTCAACCGGGAGACGGCCCTCCTCTACTTCTGGCCGCCCGGGCCCCTGGAGCGCGGCACGGCCACGGTATCGCTGCTCGAAGCGCCGATGCTCATCCTGGACGACGTGCAGCACGTGGCGTTCGAGGGCCTCGTGCTTGAATGCATGCGGGGAACGGCCGTCCGGATCCTGGGCGGCTCCCACATCCGGCTCGCCGGTTGTACGGTGCGCAACATCGGGAACGTGGGCGCGATCCTCGGCGAGGGCGGTTCCGAGACGGACATTGTCGGCCTGTTGGGCTGCAGCGTGTTCGCGCGAAGCTACCAGGATACCATGTGGAACCGGCATGCGGGCACCGGCCACGTCATCGACGATTGCGAGTTCTACAACCTGGGCGAAGGCGGCGTCATTCTCGGGGGCGGCGATCGCGCCACCCTCGAGCCGGGCGGCAACAGCGTCGTGAACTGCCACTTCTACAACTACAGCCGCTCGGTGACGACCAACCGGCCCGCGGTGTGGATGGACGGCGTCGGCAACCGCGTCGCCTACACCTGCATCCATGACGCGCCCCACACGGCCATCATGTACTGGGGCAACGATCACCGGATCGAGTTCAATGAGTTCTTCGACGTGTGCAAGGAAACCGGCGACGTCGGCGTCATCTACACCGGCCGCGACTGGACGATGCGGGGCACGGTGGTTCGATACAACTACATCCACGACGTGCACGGGCCCGGCCACGGCGGCGCTCAGGCCATCTACCTCGACGATCAGGCCAGCGGCACCATCGCCACGGGCAACGTCATCGTCAACGTGGCCCGCGCCTTCCTCATCGGCGGCGGACGCGACAACCGCGTCGAGAACAACATCCTCGTCGACTGCCCCCAATCGGTGCATCTCGACGCGCGAGGGGTTGGATGGGCGGGGGATAACCAAGACATCATGGAAAAACGTCTTCAGGCCACGCCCTACGAAGCCGCCCCGTGGGCCACGCGGTATCCCGCCCTGGCCGCCATCCGCGAGGGAGAGCCGCCCGAACCCCGCGGGAACGTCGTGCGAAACAACGTGCTCCTCCGATGCGGCGAGATGAACATCCACGGCCTCGCCCTGCAGCATGGCACCGTTGAGAGCAACATCGAACCCGACGGCGACGCCGGGTTTGTGGACGCTGCGAACGGCGACTATCGACTGCGCGCGGATTCGCCCGTGCTCGAGCGGTTGCCGTCGTTCGTCCCGATTCCGTTCGAGCAGATCGGGCGCCGGCCCCGCGCTGCCGAGGAGCCGGGCCAATGATGGGCTTGCGGGGCGGCACAAGCGGCCTGAAGCCGGGCGATCCGCCCCTGGACGTCGAGCAGGCCGGAGCGCTCGCGGGCGCGCTCTATGACGAGGGATACGATTGTGCCGAGGCGATGGTGCGCGTGTTCGTACAGTTGGGCGCCGTCCGCGACATCGACGTCGATACGCTGTATGTCGTCGCCTCCGGATTCGGAAACGGTGTCGGCGGCACGCAGGGCGATTGCGGCGCGTTGACGGGCGCGATCCTCGTGATCAATGCCGTCCTGGGCCGGCGTCTCCCGACTACACGGCAGCGGTACCGGCTGACGGCCCGGTTCGCCCAGCAGTTCCTCAAGCGGTTCGGCAGCCTCAACTGCCGTGAGCTTCAGCGGCGCGGCCGCGAGGGCTGCCGCGAGCGCACGTGCGAAACGGCGTCGCTCCTTGCAGCCTTCCTGAATGCCTACGGCGATTGAAGGCGCGGCCCGGCCTGGTGGCCGCCCGGTGTTGCCCGTGTGACTGTCCGCTCGGATACGACGAGGAGGCTTATCATGAGTTTCGTGTCACTCACCACACTCGCCCTGGCCGGGATGCCGGGCCCTGCCTGCACGCTGGATCTGACGGAGGCCGTGATCGTGGCGCGAGGCGACGCCGCCCCGCCTGCCGAACGCACCGCCGCTTTGGTGCTCGCCGAGGAGGTGGAGAAGCGAACCGGCCTCCGCTGGCCGGTGCAGCAGGAATGGCCGAGCCGGGGCGCGGCGATCGCGGTGATCGCGGGCGACGGCGCGGCGTTACACGGACGCGAGGTGCCGGCCCGGGCTCGGACGTCGAAGCATGAAGGCTACGGCATCGCGACGGACGCGGCCGATCCGGCCCGGCCCGTTCTGTGGATCGTGGGCGCAGATCCGCGGGGTGCCCTGTTCGGCGTCGGCCGCTTGCTCCGGGGCATCGAGTGCCGTGCGGGGGCCGCGGTGTTGCCGGCGCCTATCGAGTTGGCCACGGCGCCCGCCTATCCGATCCGGGGCCATCAACTGGGCTTCCGGGCCACGGCGAACTCATACGACGCCTGGGACTTGGCCCAGTACGAGCAGTACATCCGCGAGTTGGCCTTCTTCGGCGTCAACTGCATCGAGAACATCCCGCTTCAGGATTCTTCGAGTCCCGTGATGAAGGTGTCTCGCGAGGCCGTGAACCGCGGACTCGGCGAGATCTGCAATCGCTACGATCTCGACTACTGGGTGTGGACACCCGCCACCTTCGATCTTGCCGACGAAGCGCGGCGGGCCGCATTCCTCGATGAGAACGAGGCGTTTTACGCGGATTGCCCGCGGCTCGACGCCGTGTTCTTCCCCGGCGGCGATCCGGGCAGCAACCACCCCAAGGACGTCATGCCCTTCCTGGATGCCCTCGCCGAACGCCTCGCCAGGCATCATCCGGACGCCCGGATCTGGATCTCGCTGCAGGGATTCGACGCGGAGCGCGTGGACTGCTTCTACGACTGGATCGATGCGCACCGGCCTGAATGGATGGGGGGCGTGGTGGCGGGGCCGTCGAGCCCGCCCATCCCGGAGACGCGGGCGCGCCTGCCCGAGCGCTACGGGCTCCGCCACTACCCCGATATCACCCACACGGTGCGGTGCCAGTATCCGACGCCGTGGTGGGATCCGGCCTTCTCGTTCACGCTCGGGCGCGAACCGGCGAACCCCGAACCCATCCGCTACGCGCGTGTCCACAACCATTTCGCGCCCTATACTGACGGGTTCCTGACGTATTCCGACGGGATCCACGACGATGTCAACAAAGTCGTATGGAGCGTTCGCGGATGGGATCCCGCCGCGGACGTGCGCGGCATCCTCATCGAATACGCACGCGTGTTCTTCGGCCCGGACGCGGCCGAAGCCGCCGCCGACGGCATCCTCGCCCTCGAGCGAAACTGGGCCGGCCCGCTCGCAGAAAACGGCGGCGTGGACGCCGCGCTCGCGCTGTGGCAGGGCCTCGAGAGGGAGAATCCCTCGCTCGCCGGCAATTGGCGCTGGCAACTGTGCCTGCTGCGGGCGTATTACGACACGTACACGCGCCACCGCCTGCTGTATGAGACGCAACTGGAGCGCGAGGCCGACGAAGCGCTCATCGCCGCGGCGGAACGGGGTGCCGCGGCCTCCGGCCGGCAGGCCCTGGCCATTCTCGCCCGCGCAGACGGTGCGCCCTGCCGGCCCGAACTCCGCGAGCGGATCGACGCGCTGTGTGCGGCCCTCTTCGACAGCATTGGCCTCCAGACGAGCGTGGAACGCTACCACGCCAGCGGCGCGGAGCGGGGCGCGGTGCTCGACTTCGTCGATCACCCGCTGAACAATCGCTGGTGGCTCGAGGACGAGATCGGCAAGGCCCTCGCCATGGACAACGAGGCGGAACGCGTGGCCCGGCTGACGGCGCTGGGCGCCTGGGAGGATGCGGGGCCGGGCGGATACTACGACGACATCGGCAACGTGGCGCGCTCGCCGCGAGTGCTCCATGGCGAAGGGCTCGACACGGATCCCAACATGGAACGTAACCCGAATCCCGGGTGCATGTGGTGGGATGGGGGCAGGAGCAGGACGCGCCATTCATGGATCACATACATGGACTGGCCGCTCGGCCTGCGCTACGAAGGCCTCGATCCGGGTGCGGCCTACCTCGTGCGCACCACCGGCTACCGGGACTGCCTGTTGCGCGTGAACGGCGAACGGATCGCGCCTTCGGTGAACGGCACGGGCATCGGCGAGATCAAGGAGTTTCCCGTGCCGAAGCATCTGTACAGGGACGGCGTCATCCTGCTCACATTTGATCAACCCCACGAGCCGGGACTAAACTGGCGTGTGACATCGAGGCTCACAGAAGTGTGGCTGATCCGCCGCTGAGCGTTCCGGGCAGCGGCGCGTCATCCGTCACCGCGGAGGTCCTTCACGGGGCGATGAAGAAGTACGCGATTGCAGCAGTGTTCGTGTTGGCTGTGCTCGGCTTGGGGTGCCGCGAACAGAGCGGCCTGCCGAGCCGGGGGTTCGTCGAGCAGCTCAGGGAGAAGGCACAGCAACTCGCCGAGTCGGAGCTGGAGAGACTCAACGCGATCGAGCAGCAATACAAGAACGAGATCGAGTTTCACCACCATCACAGCCTGGGCACTCAGGCGTTCACGAAAACCTACCGGGAGTTCATCCACGCCGAAGTCGTGGACATCTACCGCTCCGAATCCTACCTGTTCCCGATCACGTACGAGATCACGTTCACGTACGAACACTACACGACGCCCTTTCGCCACGTGAACCAGGACAAGGGGGCGGCCATGGCCCTGTCCGAGAAGGACACCGAATACACGCTGTACAACACCGCCCAACTCACGCGCCGTTACCGCTGCGACGCCACGGGCGAGTACGATGGCTCGCTCCCGCCCATGCCGCCCGTGACGCGGTTCTTCGAGCCGACGCCACCCGAGATCGAGGCCCCCACGGCGAACCCGCTCCCGCCACCGCGGACAGCGACGAAGAACCTCGGCCATGGAAAGGCGGTGACGCGGCCGTGATCCGGCGCGCCGCTCAGGTAACCAGGGCGGCCACCCGGAGCATGAAATCCCCCAGCCGGGCGCCGTACTCCGGCGATCCCTCCAGTTCGAGCAGTCCCTGCGCCATCGCCTCTACCGTGTCCACGGTATTCGACAGCACCGGCAAGGCCCCCTCGATGCCATTGAACTTCATGTGCACGAACGGCTTCCGCCGGGTGTAATACCCCCGCCCCGCCTTGCTTTTGCCGGCCTTCACCTTGAGATAGGCGGCGATCCCCTCCGGCTCGCACGACCACTGGTAGATGCGTTCCGGCTGCTTCGACGTCCACTTCACCATGTCCGGATCGCCCGCCTTGTTCAGTTGGCTCAATGCGGTGGACACCATGTAGAGCGTCATCTTCACTTTCATCCGGGCCTGATCGGACGTCTTGGGCTTCGAGTCGGGCAGCAGGAGTTTCAGGGCGACTAGAAGACGCAGCACCCGGCTCAGCAGGACCACCCGACGGATCCCCTTGATGCGGGGCACGACGGGCTTCCCCGCGAACATGGCGTTCATTTTGGCCACGGAGCCGAAGGCCAGCGTGATGTCCGGGTTCGGCGCGATCTCGTTCACGACCTCGAAGTGGCCGTCGGCGAATCTGAGGTAGGCGCCGATCCGGCCGTCGCCGTCCCGGGCGACGATCTGGACGGTAGCGTTGACGCCCCTGAACCGGGCCCGCATGCGCGGATCGTCCTCGATCAGGACGCGAATCACCGGGAACACGGCCCGGAAGAAGATGCGCGCGGCGAGCAGTTCTCGTTCCGTGGCCACGGGCTACACCTCGTCTTCCCAGTCTTCGTCTTCTTCGAACTCGACCCCGAGCATTTCGCGCACGTTCTCGACGATCCCGTCCGTGTCGAGTCGATACCGGTTCAGAATGTCCTCGGGATACCCGATCATGGAGTACTCATCGCACAGGCCCGCCCGGCGGAACGCGCACCCCTTGCCGCTCTCGGCGATCACCTCAGCGACGGCCCCGCCCAGCCCGCCGATCACATTGTGATCTTCCACGGTGAGGATCCGGCGCGTCTCCTGCACCGCCCGCAGCACGGCCTCCCGATCAATGGGTTTCACCGTGTGCATGTTGAGCACGCGCACGCTGAGGCCGTCCTGCTCGGCCAGCAGGCCCGCCGCCTGCAGCGCGTGGGATACCGGGGTGCCGCAGGCGATCACCGTCACGTCCGTGCCGGGGTGCATCTCCACCGCCCGGCCGATGGCGAAATCGTAGTCTTCGGATTCGTAGACGGGCGGCTCGAACCCCCGCCCGATCCGGATGTACACGGGCCCGTCGATCGCCATGGAAGCCCGAACGGCATGGGCCGTCTCGAAGGGATCGGCGGGAACCACGACAGTGAGGTTCGCGAAGGCGCGCACAATGGCGAGATCCTCCGTGGCGTGGTGCGTGGTGCCGGCCGGGCCGAATGACGTACCGCCGTGCGTCGCGATGATCTTGCAGTTCAGGTTCTGGTAGCAGATATCCGTCCGCACGAACTCGCCGGCCCGCATCGATGCAAAAGCGGAGAAGGTGGACACGAACGGGATCAGCCCCGATTTGGCCAGGCCCGCGGCGATGCCGAAGAGGTTCTGCTCGGCGATGCCCACGTTGAAGAAGCGCTCGGGGAACCGATCGCCGAAGGTGCCGATCTTCGTCGACTTGGCGAGGTCGGCCGACAGGCCCACAATCTCCGGATACTTCTCACCCAGTTCGCACAGGACAAGCCCGTAGATCTCCCGCTGCGTCATGTCGCCGACGTTGTAAACGTTCCACGTCAATCCTTCGCTCATTGCCTTACTCCGCCCCCAGGGACGCCTTGGCCCGGGCGATCAGATCCGCGTTCAGCCCGCCATAGTGCCAGGCCGGATCGTTTTCCATGAAATCGACCCCCTTGCCTTTGACGGTTTGCGCCAGGATGACGGACGGGCTCCCGGCATGCTCCTGGGCTTCGTCGATGGCCTGGGCCAGGGCGCCGAAGTCGTGTCCGTCCACCGTCTGGACGTGCCAGCCGAAGGCGGCCCACTTGTCCGCCAGCGGCTCGATGGCCATGACGTCTTCGGTGGCTCCATCGATCATCATCCGGTTGCGATCGACAAACCCGATGAGGCTGTCGAGCCGGTAGTGGGAGGCGGCCATGGCCGCCTCCCAGATGGATCCCTCGTTGCACTCGCCGTCGCCGATGAGGCAGTACGTCCGCCAGGCCTTCCCTTGAACGCGCGCGCCCAGCGCCAACCCAACCGCCATCGACAGGCCATGGCCCAGCGAGCCCGTCGACGCGTCCACGCCGGTGACTTTGTTGCCGTCGAGGTGCATGCCGAAGGGCGATCCGGAATGGCCGAAGTCTTTCAGGAGGGCCGGATCGAAGTAGCCCCGCTCGGCCAACGTCACGGCCAGGCCGACGCCGCCGTGCCCCTTGCTGAGGATGAATCGATCGCGATCCGGCCACTCCGGGTTGGCGGGATCGATGTTGAGATACTTGAAGTACAGGAGCGTCAGGATATCGGTTTGGCTCAGGGCCCCGCCGATATGGGAGCCCCCCGCCCACCCGGTGACGTCGACGATCCCGCTCCGGATCGCCTTGGCCCGGCGCGTCAACTCACCCCGTTCGGCCT
This sequence comes from Candidatus Hydrogenedentota bacterium, assembly GCA_016934125.1. Lineage (GTDB taxonomy): Bacteria > Hydrogenedentota > Hydrogenedentia > Hydrogenedentales > SLHB01 > JAFGTL01. The sequence continues at coordinate 2,382 of JAFGTL010000597.1, read as the reverse complement.
CGGAAACCGCCATCGTGCCCCCCCCATCCAAGCCGGGCCGTCAGCCGGCCCGGTTCTTCCTAATCGCCTTGAACGCGTCATCCGCGATGTCCCACGTACGCTGGAGGTCTTCGTCGGTGTGGGCCGTGGACAGGAACCAGTTGTGATGCGATGTGAAGTACGCGCCCCGGCGCGTGCACTCGCCGCACCAGTCCTGGTGCAGCATCAGGCTCTCGTCGTCGGTGAGCCGCAGGTACGGGAGCGAGGGCGCGCCCGTCGCCCGGAGATCGAACCCGTGGCTTCGGGCGACGGCGACGAGCCCCTCGATCAGCCGGGTGCCCGTCTCGATCATCCGTTTCGGCCCGTCGATCCGCTTCAGTTCCTCAAGACACGCCAGTGCCGCGGCCATGGGCGCCGCGGAAAACCAGTAGCTCCCGGTATAGAACACCTTCGAGGCATCGCGTTTGAGCGCGTCTGTGCCCACCAACGCCGAGATGGGATACCCGTTGGCGAGGGCCTTGCAGAAGCAGATGAGATCGGGCGTGAATCCGAAGTACTCGTTCGAACCGCGCAGGCCGAGGCGGAATCCGCAGCGCACATCGTCGATGATGAACACGATCCCCTCCTTGCGGAGAAGGGTTTCGACACGGGCCCAGTAGCCGTCGCCGGGCCATTCGCTGTCGGCGAAGCTGGGATGGTGATAGGGCGTCGCGATGAACCCGGCGATCCGGCCCGGGTTCTCGGCGATGGCGCCCTCGAGCGCCGCGACGTCGTTCCACGCAATCCGGATGACGTTCCCATGGTCCTCGGCGATGGTGCCGTCGTGTCCGGGGGACTGCATCCAGGGCTCCACGCCGTGGTAGCCGCCCCGGATCGCGATGATCTTGTCGCGGCCCGTGGCCGCCCGGGCCACCATGGTCGCGTACTGCGTGACGTCGCCGCCGTTCTTGGCGAAATACGCCCAGCCCGCCATGGGAACCAGATCGACGAGGTACTCGGCCAGTTCAACCATCTTGCGTGACGCGCAAGTCAGGGCGTTTCCGTCCCGCATCTGGGCTTGATACGCCTCGTCCACGACGGGGTGGTTGTAGCCCAGAATCATGGGCCCGTAGGCGCACATGTAATCGATGAACTCGTTGCCGTCCACGTCCCAGAACCGCGCCCCCCGGCCCCGTTCCGCGAAAAAGGGATACGCGCTGACAGGCGTGCATGGGGCCGGGCTCAGGTGCCCGTAGATTCCGCAGGGAATCACCTGCGCGGCCCGCCGGAACAGCGCGCCCGATTCCGCGTAGGTATACGTGGCCTCCCGGGGTTCACACTCCGCCCCGCACCCCTGGGAAGCGGCTGGCGCGCCGCTCGAGTCGTCCGCCATCACCTCAGTCGCTCTCCTTCCAGCACATTGGGCCGCATCAAGACAGATACAGACGCACCCGATCCAGGATGCGGCCGATGTCGTCCACCATGGGCAGAATGCCCCGCACCTCAAGCTCGCCCTCGGCAACCGCGCAGAATGTGTCGAGGTGGCCGTTCAACACGGCATTCGCTGCGGACTCGCTTCGGAATACCATTGTCGCCAACGGCTTGCACACCGCCGGGCCCTTGGCCACCGTCACGGCGCCTCCCTCGAACACGAGATGCATGCGCGGGCCGTCCGGCAGCACCTCGACCTGGACCACCCCATCCGCAATGCCTGCGGCAATGAGCCGGCTCCGCGGCTCGCACGCCGCAAGCTCGCCCACGGCGAAGAGGGCCGTCTGCAGCGTCAGGATGGTGTTGAGCTTCCGGTATCCGGCGTCTTGGAGCAATTCCGGCGTCGGTTTGAGATAGAAGGTGAGGCGATCGGTGAGTTCCGTAAAGCCGTTCTTCAGGAACTCCAGTTTCGTGAGTCCTTTGACTGGAATGGGCGTAGCGGCGCCCAGGAATGCCCGGTTGAGATACCCGGCCGAGGGGTAGTAGAGCTTGATGGTGGGGCGTTCGTGACGCCCCCTGCCGTGCCGGCACGTTCCGCCGCTGAACGAGACGTACGCCTTCGGGCCGCCGCGAACAAGGAACTGAACGACTTCGTGCCAATCCTGAGTGAGCCGGCCCATCTCGCCATCAAGGCGAACGAGATCCTCCAGGTTCTGGAGCACCGCGTACACGTTGAGGTTGGCCTTTAGTCCATCGCCCACTGCCAAAGTCCTTCAACCCCCTACGAGGCCTGCCGCAAGACGAACCGCGCCATTGTACAGGCCTCGCACGCGCAGAACAACGTGTTCTCAGCACCCCACGCGCCCGGCGCAGCCGCCCGTGCCACAATCCGCACGTAACGCGCTTCACGTGGGAGACGAAGTCCCAATTGGCCCGCCGCGGCGGGCCTTTCCGCTGCTTTGCCGTTTCGCTCCATACATCGTGGGCTTCTTG
>JAFGTL010000596.1 GCA_016934125.1 Candidatus Hydrogenedentota bacterium | reverse complement strand
TCGTTGGCGAACATCTTGAACACGACGCCCATCTGTTTCAGGTTGTTGGCGCAGCTTGCCCGCCGGGCCGCCTCCCGCGCACGCGACAGGGCCGGCAGCAGAATGGCCGCAAGGATGCCGATAATCGCGATGACGACCAATAGCTCGATCAGCGTAAATCCTTTCTTACTCATGGCACGGGTTCTCCTTTATCCCAGCTTCCTCTCAAACACCAAGAATGAATCCATACTTCTTGCCGTGGATGCTGCGCGCAGTGAGAGCCGTCTCTACCTCCTCCCTTCCCCGCCGTGTCAGGCGGGACTGGCTGCACGGCGCGTTCCCTCTTGCCACGCCGCGTCGGTCACCTCGTCCTCACCCATCGCTTCAGACGGGCCGGACGTCGCCGGACACATCGTCGACACACTGTCCACGTACTATCATACCACACATTCCGCGTACCGCGGGCACATTCTCGGGGTGCGGAAGCGGCCCCTGCCTGGTGGCCGCCGCCTCAGCGTGAGGCGGCCTCAAAACGAGGCGGGCGAGGCACAACGTAGGTACGCCGTGCCCCGCCCGCCGCGTCAGCTTCGCGTAATCGCCCGGCCTCGCCCGCTGGGCGCTGCCAGGAGATCCCCGATCACCCGGCAATAAGCGACAGAAGGGTCATGAAGCCCGACCAACTGCTCGAGTGGGGGAATGCCCCCTCGTTGAACTTCGAGAACTTGACATGGCCGTCCATGAACAGCGTGTTGCCGCCGCCCGGCACGTGGTTGAACGAGGGCTGCCCGTCGGACGGGGCGGCCGGCATCCAACTGATGTCCCACATCACCGGGATCTCGCTCTGCCCGACGTTCGTGGCAGCCGGATTGTTGATGTCGGTGACGAAGAAGCGCTCGATGCCCTCGCGCAACCGCAGGAAGCTCTCGCCGTTACCGCTCATGTCGACGTAGTCGTAGTCCTGCTCGTGGATCTCGTCAATGTCGCCCGCGGCGAACTTGGCGTCGGCTGCGGGAAGGACTTCGTCGCTGATCATGGTCAGGAACAGGCCGTCCAGCACGTTGATGAACGACGGGGGCGAGCCGGTGGGATCGCTCATGTCGGGGATATCATCGACGCCGACACCCTCGACGAGGTAGTTGTCTTCCAGGATGGCCCAGCCGGCGTAGGAGTACGACACGTCCCAGAACCTGCAGGGAACCACCGGATCCGTCTGGAAGTAGTTCTCGAAGTACTGATGGCCATCCGGATCCGACGGGCACTGGCAGATGTTCACATCTGTCAGATACTCGGGAAACACGGACGGACCGTCGAAGAACATGTGACGCGTGTTGGCCGACGTCGTGGCCGTGTCGCAGGTGTCGCAATTCAACTTGGACATGCTGGGCCATTTCTCGCCCTTGCTCTCGTTGGCGAACATCTTGAACACGACGCCCAACTGCTTCAGGTTGTTCGCGCAGCTTGCCCGCCGGGCGGCCTCGCGCGCACGCGACAGGGCCGGAAGCAAAATGGCCGCAAGGATGCCGATAATCGCGATGACGACCAGCAGCTCGATCAGTGTAAAGCCTTTCTTGCTCATGACATACATTCTCCTTTTCCCAACTTCCTCATCTAGACTGAAAATGAATCCGTCCGCACGTCTGGAGTACTGCTCTTGTCCGCTTGCCCTCCTTTCTACCGCGCATCGTGGGCCGGCCGAGCCGGGCCGCTACGCGTGATCGCCGTGCCAGTTCCCTTCACCGTACAATTGCTGTGCCTCGACGGGGAACACCGTGCGCCGCACTTCGGCGAGGGTATGCTCCCAATCCTGTTCAGCGAACAGCGGCCGCCAGCCGTATCCGTCCGCGAGCGCGTTGAACACGCGGAACACGTTGGTGAAGGGATTGCGTATGCCGAAGGCATGGTGGGGGAGGTCGGACTCGATCACGGTGAATCCGCCTTCCACCAGTGCCCAGACGCCAAATGCCACTTCCTCGATTGTCGTGCCGTCGTCCAGCGGGAGATCGCCCGCATCCACGGCCTCTTTCAGCAGCACGAGCAAGGTGTCCACGGTCTCGGACTCAATCCGGGCGAGCGCGCTGTTCCGCAGGCGCGACGCCTTCTCGCGAATCGGGCCCGTGGCCGTGTGGAGGATGCGGGAGTCCTCCAGATTCAGGCGGGAGAAAAGCGAGAAGGACTCGCCCATGGCCACAGTGCGTTCGCGCGCCCGCCCCCTGAACTCGAGGGCGCGGCGCATGAACGTGTGCCGCTTCTCCGCCGAGCGGCAGGCCAGCGCCAGGATGATGTCCTCTTTCGACGCGAAGCTCTGGTAGATCGTCCCCTTCGGGCATTCGCTCAACTCGGCGATTCGATCCATCGTGAGCCTGAAGTAGCCCGATTCGAGGAGCAACTCGCGGGCAACCCTCAGGATGCCGGACTCCCGTTCCAGCTTTTCGCGCCGCCTCAAGGAAAGAGACGCCATTCACCCACCCTCAGACAAGTGTTGCCGCGCCGAAGACCCATCGTCAACCTCGTGTCGACACGATGTCGACGTATCGTCATGGCTGCATCCTACACCTTTGCCCCCACGCTGTCAAGGGGGTCTTCTCTGCCCAATTCCAGCGTGAGACTCGCGCCCTGCCGGGGGAATCGACGCAATACGCCTGGGCGCGCGGCGAGGTTCAGCGTGGATTCCGCTGGGGAAGGGGCGGATTCACGGCAGATCCCGGCGAATCGCTGGGCGGGCGCGCCACGACTGCAGGGTGGCGCGTGGGGAATGAAAAGAACGGCGGGACAGGGCGTTTGTTCCCTGTCCCGCCGCGGTGATCAGTCGTCGAGATTCAGGCAGTCAGACTGCCGCTCCTGCTACAGAAGGCTGAGAAGCGTCAACGTCGCCGACCAGGTGGACGAGTGGACGAAGGCGCCCTGGTTGAACTTCGAGAACTTCACATGGCCGTCCATGAACAGGGTGTTGCCACCGCCCGGCACGTGGTTGAACGAGGGCTGGCCATCGCTCGAGGCCAGTGGCATCCAGCTGATGTCCCACATCACCGGGATGTCGCTCTGGCCCTTGTTGGTCGCGGCCGGGTTGTTGATGTCGGTGATGAAGAAGCGCTCGATGCCCTCGCGGAGGCGCAGCATCTTGTCGGAGTTACCGCTCATGTCGACGAAATCCCAGTCCTGCTCGTGGACTTCGTCGTATTTGCCCGCGGCCCACTTGCTGGCAGCTTCCGGAAGCACGTCAGACGAGAGCAGGTTGAGCCACAAGGCGTCCAGCGGGGGCGAGAAGGACGGGGGCGTTCCGGTCGGATCGCTCATGTCCACGGCGTCGTCAATGGCGGAGCCGTCCATCAGGTACGTCTCTTCGAGAATGGCCCAGCCGGCATACTGGTACGACACGTCCCAGAAGTGGCACGGATCAACCGGCTCTTCCATCATCCGCTCGAAGTACTGGCTGCCGTCAGGATCCGACGGGCACTGCAGGACGTTGGCGTCGGTGAGGTACTCGGGATACACCGACGGGCCGTCGAAGAACAGACGGCTCACGTTCGCCGCAGGCGTGTCGCCCGCATCGCAGGTGTCGTTGTTCTGCTTCATGAGGCTGGGCCACTTCTCGCCCTTGCTCTCGTTGGCGAACATCTTGAAGACGACACCCAGCTGTTTCAGGTTGTTGGCGCAGCTCGCCCGGCGGGCCGCCTCGCGCGCACGCGACAGGGCCGGCAGCAGGATGGCCGCCAGGATGCCGATAATCGCGATGACGACCAGCAGTTCGATCAGCGTGAATCCTTTCTTACTCATTGCAAATCATCTCCTCTTTTCATGCGTTTCGGTAACAAACTCTAAATGAGTCCTTCGCTTGTCCCTGGAATCATGCAATCGTATGTCCGGCCATCCCTCCTTTCTCGCTGGCGGAGTCGGCGTCCGCCGTTTCCTTCCGTCAGGCGTTGTCTCCGTGCCATTCCCCTTCGCCATACAACCGCTGCGCCTCCTGCGGGAAGATCGTCCGCCGCACCTGGGCCAGCGTCTCTTCCCAGTCCAACTCGGCGAACAGCGGGCGCCACCCGTATCCGTCTGCAAGCACGTTGAACACGCGGAACACATTTGAGAACGGATTGGCGATGCCGAAGGCACTGTGGGGCAGGTCGGATTCGATGACGGTGAAGCCGCCCTCTACCAATGCCCAGATTCCGAAGGCCATCTCTTCGATGGTGGCGCCGTTCCCGAGGGTCAGGTCGCCCCGGTCGATGGCATCGTTCAGAATCCCGAGCAGTACGTCTACGGCCATTCCCTCGATCCGGGCGAGGGCCGCGTTGCGCTCCCGCGAGGCCTTCTCCCGAATCGGGCCCGTCGCCGTGTGCAGAATGCGGGAGTCGTCGGGATACAGACGCGAGAACAGGGCGAAGGCCTCGCCGAGGGCGATCACGCGTTCCCGGGGCCATCCTCTGAACTCGATCGCCCGGAGCATGAGGGCATGGCGTTTCTCGGCCGAGCGGCACGCCAAGGCGAGCACCACGTCTTCCTTCGACGTGAAGCTCTGGTACATCGTGCCCTTCGGGCAGTCGCTGGCCTCGGCAATGCGATCCATCGTAAGGCCGAAGTACCCGGAACGAAGAAGCAAGTCTTGGGCTGCGTCGAGAATCAGATTCTCGCGTGCCTGCATCTCGCGCTGTTTCTGAGACAGGACGACCACTTGACCCTCTTGCACCGAGCCTGTTTACGCCAGGACTTCCCGTCGACCTGCGGTCGACCCGAGGTCGACGAACCGTCGACGACACGTATTTTACGGGCGGATCCCCTGTTTTGTCAAGCGGTTTTACGGGAGAATTCGGGGTGTGCGGCCTCTCATCCCTCGTGGGGTGTCAGGGCGATTCGATGGGACTAAGCCATTCAATTCCAGATGGATACGTCGATTGGGCGGGAGGATCAGCCCGCGTAGCGTTGCTTGAGGAACGCTTCGAGCGCCTTCAGGCGATGCTGGTGGGTGTGGTGGGCGCCGATGCGGCGTTGAGCCCGGCGGACGATCTCGGTGCGTTCACTGGGGTGGGCGAGGTAGTGGCGCACCTTGTCCTCGAGTTCGTCGAGACTGGCGTAGGAAACGGCCTCAGTATCGGGCTCGAAGAGCTCGGCGAGGTCGCCTTGGGCGTCCGTGATGAGGAACCCGCCTGCGGCCGGACAGTCGAACACGCGCTGGTTGACGGCGGAGTGCATCTGGAGACTGGTGGTGTTGAGGTTCACGGCAGTGGTGCGGTAGAAGCCGGCCAAGTCGTCGAAGTAGCCCACTTCCCCGCCGCAGCGCTCCACGACTTCGCGCCATCGCGCGTCGCCGCGCACTTCGATGCCAAGCGGTTCGAGCCGTTGGGCCATGGCGCACCGGGCGCGCTTCGTCGCCTCGTACACCATGCACAACTCGACGTGACGCCGGTCGCGCACGCTGCATCGGGCGAGGACGGCCGGATCGACGATGGTGTCGACGCCCCGGGCGAAGGCC
>JAFGTL010000595.1 GCA_016934125.1 Candidatus Hydrogenedentota bacterium | reverse complement strand
GTGAAACGGAGTACACCCCGCCCTCCTCACCGACTGGCGCGCCACCGCCTGGGCGCTCGCCGTATTGGCTCTCGGACTCCTCGCTGGCGTGGTGTTTGCCGGCTTCTTCGAGTGGGTGTTCATCTCGGGAATCTATGCCCGCCGAGGACGCGTCAACGGGGCCCCCTTTCACGTCGGCGACACCGTCCAGATTCTGGCGGGCCCGTACAGAGGCCGCATCGCGCGCGTGTACAGTTCGGGGCCCGGCGATCTTGTGCGCGTCGAGTTGGGCGACGAGCGGCGCGAAAAGCGCACCGACATCTTCCCGCCGGAACGACTCCTGAGAGAGGATCCCGCTGCAGAACCCCCCGGCCCGCCATCGCCGCCGCACGACGGCCCTTGACACGCAAGGCGCGGCCCGTGCGGCGTTTTGTGTCCTCCCACAATCCGCACGTAACGCTCTCGACGTGGGAGACGAAGTCGCAATTGGCCCGCCGTGGCGGCCCTTTCCGCTGGTTTGCCGTTTCGCTCCATACATCGTGGGCTTCTTGATGGACGGCAGACGCAGGGAAAACGGCACGATGCCGCTTCTGCGTTGCACGGAGACGTAGACGCGGCATCCTGCGGCGTTCCTTACGTGCGGATTGTGGCCCTCGCTCCGGCCTGGACGGGGCCGCCGTTGCCTGGTAGAATCGCGCGTTCTTGGCAAGGCGCGGCGCCCTATCGGCCCCGGCCGGCCATTTCCCCATTTCCCCGAACCGTGCGCCTGAGGCGTGCGTAGAACAAGGAGCGATTGTGCCGGGATCGAAGGACAGCCTGCTGCGGGCGCTCAATCCGGAGCAGCGGGATGCGGTTCGCCACACCGAGGGGCCGCTGCTGGTGTTGGCCGGGGCGGGCAGCGGCAAGACGCGCGTGATCACGACGCGCATCGCCTATCTGATCGAGAAAGGCCTGGCGGCGCCCTCGGAGATCCTCGGCGTCACCTTCACCAACAAGGCCGCCACTGAGATGCGCGAGCGCGTCGCGGGACTCATCGGCAAGCAACGCGCGAAACCGGTGGTGCTGTCCACGTTCCACTCGTTCTGCGTGCGCGTGCTGCGCGCCGAGATCGAGCACGTCGGCTACCGGCGCAACTTCACCATCTCGAGCGAGAGCGACGCCCGCACCCTTGTCCGCCGCGCCCTGCAGGATCTCGACGGCGTCCGCGAGAGCTTCGATCCCGGTGCGTTCCTCGAACAGATCGGCATGATGAAATGCGCGGCCCTCGAACCGGGCGAGGAGCCCCCGCCCGCGCCCAAGGCGGACGCCCCCGCCGAGGAAACGGACACGGCGAAGAAGTACCGCACCTGGCTCCCGGAGATCTACGGCCGGTATCAGTCGGCGTTGCGCGCGGCGAACACGGTGGACTTCGACGATCTGCTGCTGCTGACGCTGAAGCTGTGGCGCGAGCACCCGCGCGTCCTGGCCCGCTATCAGCATCGGTTCCGATATGTGCTGGTGGACGAATACCAGGACACGAACCAGGTGCAGTACCGCCTGCTCGCGGCGTTGACGGCCAAGCACCATAACCTGTGCGTTGTCGGCGACGACGATCAGTCCATCTACAGTTGGCGCGGCGCGGACATCGGCAACATCCTCAGTTTCGAGCGCGACTTCCCCTCTGCCAAGATCGTCAAACTCGAACAGAACTACCGATCCACCGAGACGATCCTGTCGGCCGCCAACAGCGTAATCGCCCGGAACACCGCCCGGCGGCCCAAGAACCTCTGGAGCCGGCTCGGCCCGGGCCGCCCCATCGATCGCTTCGTCACGGGCGACGCCGAACACGAGGCCAAGGAGGCCGCCGCCTGGCTCCGCCACATCCAGGCCCGGGCCGGTGCGCCTTACCGCGACTTCGCGATCCTGTATCGCTCCAACCTCCAGAGCCGCCCCTTCGAGATTGCCTTCCGCCAGGCGGGCATTCCCTACGTGGTGGTAGGCGGCCAGGAGTTCTTCGATCGCGCCGAGATCAAGGATCTTCTCGCCTACCTGAAAGTGATCGCCAATCCGCGCGACGAGGCGTCGTTCCTGCGCGTCGTGAACGTGCCGCGGCGCGGCATCGGCGACACCACCCTGCTCCAGGCCCACGATCTGTGCCGGCAGGGGGGCGTCTCCCTCGGCAAGGCATTGAGCACCCTCCTCGAGCGCGATACGCTGGCCGCGAATACCAAGGCGGGCATCCGCCGGTTCCTGGGTGTGCTCGCCGAGTTCCGCAAGCGTTTCCGCGCGTGCGACGGCCACCTGGCGGATACCGCCACCGCCCTCCTCGACGCCATCGCATACCGGGACGAGTTGTTCCGCACCTGCAAGAGCACGGAGCAGTTCGACGCCCGCTGGGCCAATGTCGAGGCGCTGCTGGCCGCCCTCGCCGAGTACGAGTCCGCCGCGCAACCCGCCACACTCTCGGGGTTCCTCGACGAGAGCGCCCTCGTCAATGACGATGATCGGCGCAGCCGCGATGAACGCAGACACACGGGTGTCACCCTGATGACAGTGCACAGCGCCAAGGGCCTCGAATTCCCCTTCGTGTTCATTGTCGGCCTCGAAGAGGGCCTCCTCCCTCACGAGAAGAGCCTGCGCGACGGCGGGATCGAGGAGGAGCGGCGCCTGTTCTACGTCGCGTTGACGCGCGGCAAGCGGCACGTCACCCTGTTCGAGGCGCTCTCCCGCGAACGATACGGCCGCGAGCGCATGAGCACCCCGAGCCGCTTCATCGACGAGATCCCCTCCGGGTTGATCCACACGCGCGTCCGCGCCGCCAAAGACATGGTGGCCGAACGCGTCGACGCGCCCGGCAAGAAGCCCGCCAGCCGCCGCCGCCCGGGCCGGCGCCGGTAACGCTCCGTATGGCATGCGCGGCCTTCGGCAGAGCGGCGTTCCTTTACAATTCCGGCGGGAACATGGTAGAGTATCGCTTTTCTGGAAGGTCTTGTCCGGCATATGGATAAGACGGAATCACCGGTTTTACGGGGAGTTCTGGACGGAATGCCGACGTACACGTATGAATGCAACAAGTGTGGACACGCCATGCAGGTGTTCCACTCGATGACGGCCACGCCGCGCGTGAAGTGCGAGGCCTGTGGTAGCAGGAGCGTCAAACGCATCCTGGGCACGGGCGCGGGCATCATCTTCAAAGGCTCCGGATTCTACGAGACGGACTACAAGAGGAACGGCAAAGGCTCCGCAGGCACCTCGGAGGGCGCCGCCAAGTCGGACGCGAAGTCGGAGCCCAAGTCAGAATCGAAGTCGTCGAAATCGGAAGCCAAGTCCGAATCGAAATCCAAGGCCGGCAGCGGCACATCGAAGCCGACGGAGGCCGCCTGAGCCGGCCCGGCCGGGGCGAACGTGCGCATGGGCTCGATTGGAAGTATAGATACGCCGCATCAACCGGCGAGAGGAGTCCTCCTTTGAACACCGCTGAAATCCGAGAATTGAACGATAAGCACGTGATCAACACGTATGGCGCCCGGAAACTCGCTCTTGTGCGCGGCCAGGGCGCCAAACTGTGGGACGCGGACGGCCGCGAGTACCTCGATATGTTCGCCGGCATCGCCGTCGCCAACCTCGGCCATTGCCACCCCAAGGTTACCGAAGCCATTCAGCGGCAGGCCGAAACCCTCGTGCACGTGTCGAACCTCTACTACATCGAGCCGCAGGTGGAATTGGCCCGGATCCTGTGCGAGCACTCCTTTGCCGATCGCTGGTTCTTCTGCAACGGCGGCGCCGAAGCCAACGAGGCCGCCATGAAGCTCGCCCGGCGGTACTGGGCGCAGAAAGGCACACCCAAGCCCGGGCTCGTCACCGCCCAGCAGTCCTTCCACGGCCGCACCATGGCGACGGTAACCGCCACCGGCCAGCCCAAGTACCACGACGGATTCGGCCCCATGCTGCCCGGCGTGTCCTACGTGCCCTATAACGATCCCGACGCCCTCGAACAGGCGATCACGCCCGAGATCGGCGCCGTGCTCCTCGAGCCCGTTCAGGGCGAGGGCGGCGTGCGCGTGCCCGACGACGGCTACTTCCGGCAGGTGCGCGATCTCTGCAAAGCCAAGGGCGTGCTCCTCATCCTCGATGAGGTGCAGACGGGCCTCGGCCGCACCGGCCGGCTGTTCGCCCACGAATACGACGGCATCGTGCCCGATATCATGACGCTCGCCAAGGGCCTCGGAAACGGCGTGCCCATCGGCGCAATGGGGTGCACCGAGGAAGTCGCGTCCGGCTTCAGCGTCGGCTCCCATGCCTGCACGTTCGGCGGGAATCCGCTCAGTTCCGCGGCCGCGGTGGCTACGCTCACCGAACTCGTCAAACCGGAACTGATGGCGCACGTCGCGTCCGTCAGCGCCCGGTTCTTCGACAAACTCAACCAGTTGGCCGCCAAATACGACACCATCGCCGAAGTCCGCGGCCGGGGCCTCATGATCGGCATCGAAATGAAGGACGCCGTCGCCCCCGTCGTCGGCAAGCTGCTCGACGCGGGCATCATCTGCGGCCCGGCCGGCCCGAACGTGCTGCGGTTCGTGCCCCCGCTGATCATCACGGCGGACGACGTGGACACCGTGATCGGCAAGCTGGATGGCGTCCTGGGAGGGGAATGATGGCCGGTGAAGCGAATCCGGGGTTTCACGATCTCATCTCGCTGGCCGATCTGACGGCCGGGCAGATCAACGACGTGCTGGCATTGGCCGATCGGCTCAAGCAGGAGCGGCGCGAGGGCATCCAGGCCCATCCGCTCGAAGGCCAGACGCTCGCCATGATTTTCGAGAAGCCCAGCCTCCGCACGCGCGTCACCTTCGAGACGGGCATCTTCCAACTCGGCGGCTACGGCCTCCTGCTCGAAACGCGGCTCGGCCAGCGCGAGTCCGTGCCGGATGTGGCCCGGAACCTCGAACGCTGGGTGGATGGCATCATGGCGCGGACGTTCAGCCACGAGGCCGTGGTCGAGCTGGCCGCCTATGCCTCCGTGCCGGTGATCAACGCCCTCACGGACAAGCTCCATCCGTGCCAGATCCTGGCCGACGCCCAGGCCCTGCGCGAACACAAAGGCGATCTGTCGAACCTGAAACTCGCGTTTGTCGGCGATGGCAACAACGTATGCGCCTCGTGGTTCAACTTCGCGGCCCGCGTGCCGCTCCACGTGACGCTCGTGTGTCCGGATGGCTACGAACTGGATCCGGAGACCCTCGCCTTCGCCGAACGCGAAGCGCCCGGGCGTACGTCCATGACGCACGACATCGACGCGGGCGTGGCGGACGCGGACGCGGTATACACGGACGTGTGGGCAAGTATGGGCCAGGAGGCCGAGCGGAAAGAGCGCGCGGCCGCGTTCGCCCCCTACCAGGTGAACGCGAAGTTGATGGGCTTGGCCAAGAAAGACGCCGTGTTCATGCACTGCCTGCCCGCAAAACGCGGCCTCGAAGTCACCGACGACGTGATCGACAGCCCCCAATCGATCGTGTTCGATCAGGCCGAGAACCGGCTCCATGCCCAGAAAGCCGTCATGCAGACGCTCATGGCCAAAGGCGAAGACGGCCTGTGTGCGAAACAGCGCGCCCGGCAATAACCGCCCGCCCCGGCGAGGTCATCAAGAGAAGGATGTGATTCCATGGCAGACGTCAAGAAGATCGTGCTGGCGTATTCCGGCGGACTCGACACCTCGATCATCCTGAAGTGGCTCCAGGAAACCTACCAGGCCGACGTGGTCGCCTTCGTCGCCGATGTCGGCCAGGGCGAGGAAACCGAGCCGGCCCGGCAGAAGGCCGTTGACACGGGCGCCTGCGCCGTCCATGTCGCCGACCTCCGCGAGGAGTTTGTCCGCGACTACGTATTCCCGGCCATGAAGGCCAATGCCCTCTACGAAGGCCGCTACTACCTCGGCACCAGCGTAGCCCGGCCGCTCATCGCCAAGGCCCAGATCGACGTGCTGCGGCAGGAGGGCGCCGACGCCGTGTCCCACGGCGCCACCGGCAAGGGCAATGATCAGGTTCGGTTCGAGCTCACCTATTACGCCCTCGAACCGAACGTGACGATCATCGCGCCCTGGCGCGATCCGAAGTGGCAGATGCACGGCCGCAACGAGATGATCGCTTACGCGGAGAAGCACGGGATCCCCGTGCCCGTGACGCAGAAGAAGCCGTACTCGATGGATCGGAACCTGCTCCATCTTTCCTTCGAGGGCGGCATCCTCGAGGATCCGTGGGCCGAGCCCCCGGCCGACATGTTCGTGTTGACGCAAGATCCCCGCAACGCGCCCGACGAGCCCACGTATGTCGAGGTGGATTTCGAGGAGGGCACCCCCGTGGCCGTGGACGGCGAGCGCCTGACGCCGGCCGCCTTGCTGGCGCGGCTGAACGCCGTGGCCGCTGCAAACGGCGTCGGCCGGGTGGATCTCGTCGAAAACCGGTTCGTGGGCATGAAATCCCGCGGCGTGTACGAGACGCCCGGCGGCACCGTCCTGTATGCGGCGCACCGGGCCGTCGAATCCATCACCATGGATCGCGAAGTCATGCTCCTGCGCGATCAGGCGTCGCCGAAGATCGCCCAGCTCATCTACAATGGGTTCTGGTTCTCGCCGGAGATGCGGGTGATGATGGATTTCGTCGATTCGACGCAGGAGAACGTCACCGGCACGGCGCGGATCAGGCTCTACAAAGGCAACTGCGACGTGGTGGGCCGCAAGGCCCCGAAGGGCCTCTACGACGAGAAGATCAGTTCATTCGAGGAAGATCAGGGCGCCTATCAGCAGTCGGATGCGGGCGCATTCATCAAGCTGAACGCGCTGCGCCTCCGGGTGCGGAAGAACGCCGGGTTGTAAGGCCCGGCACCCCGGCGCCCGCCGGCGGAAGGGATACGCGGCATGGCCAAGCTCTGGGGCGGAAGATTCGAAGGAAGGACGGACGGGCTGATGGAAGCATTCGGCGCCTCCGTCGCGTTCGATGCGCGGCTGGCCCCCTACGATGTCCGGGGCAGCATCGCCCACGCCCGCATGCTCGGCGAACAGGCCATCATCACGAAGACGGATGCCCGGAAGATCGTTCGCGCATTGAAGGCCATCGCAAAGGAGATCGACGCCGGCGCCTTCCGGTTCGATCCGGCCCTCGAAGACGTGCACACCAACATCGAGGCCGCCCTCGTCCAGCGGATCGGCGACGCCGGCAAGCGGCTTCATACCGGCCGCAGCCGGAACGATCAGGTGGCCACCGATACCCGGCTCTGGGCCCGCGATCAGGTGGACGCCATCGCGCTGCGGCTCACGGCGCTCCAGCAAGCGCTCGTGGACTTCGCCGAGGCCCATCTCGACGTGATCCTGCCGGGCTGCACCCATCTCCAGCACGCCCAGCCGGTGCT
>JAFGTL010000594.1 GCA_016934125.1 Candidatus Hydrogenedentota bacterium | reverse complement strand
CTACAAGATCCCGGAGACCCTCCAGAAAGAAGTGACGGCCCGGATCCTCACTGAGGTGGACGAGCTCATCAAGAAAGCCGGATGAGCCTCAGGCGGGGCCGGCGCAGTCCGGTGCCGGCCTTTGCCCGGCGGAGTCCGTGGAGATTTCGGGCGCGGGTTGATGCTATACTCGGCCCGACTTTCGCCCCGGCGGCCCCACGCCGAGCGGCGGATCCGATGAGCCAACCACAAACCGCAGAGCAACAGGGGGTATACGATGAGTTTCCCTATCGATGTGAGCACCTACCGGCCGTTGACGCTGGATCCGACCCAGGAGGCCCTTTCGCCTGAACAGAAGGCGCAGTGGCTGACGAACACCCAGACCGTCCGCGATACCATCATCTTCTACACGGCCATCGCAGGCATCAAGGGCCTGGCCGGCCACACGGGCGGCGCCTACAGCATCGTGCCCGAGGTGCTCATCGCCGACGGGTTCATGCGGGGGAGCGACCGCGTGTATCCGGCCCTGTTCGACGAGGCCGGCCACCGTGTCGCCATCCAGTACGCGATGTCCGCGTTCAACGGGGACATGCCCTTCGAGAAGCTCCTCCACTACCGCGAATACGGCCACGGCCTGTTCGGCCACCCGGAACTCGATCCCGAACTCGGGGTGAAGTTCAGTTCGGGCCGGCTCGGCCACATGTGGCCGTTCATCAACGGCGTGGCCAAGGCCCATCCGGACATGGCCGTGGTGCTGTTCGGCTCGGATGGATCGCAGCAGGAGGGTAATGACGCCGAGGCGGCCCGGCTCGCCGTGGCCCAGGGCCTGAACGTGAAGATCATCGTCGACGATAACAACGTCACCATTTCCGGCCATCCGGCCGACTATCTGCCCGGCTACAGCGTGGCCAAGACCCTTGAAGGGCATGGCCTGAGTGTCGACGTCGGGGATGGCGAGGATTTCGACTCGCTCTACGCCCGAATGCAGAAGGCCTTCGCGACGGACGGCCCCGTCGCCGTGGTGAACCGCCGGCTCATGGCGCCCGGTGTGCCCGGCATCGAGGGGGAGCACGCCGGCCACGACGTGATCAAGCTCGATCCGGCCATCGAGTATCTGTCGGATCGCGGGCACACCGAGGCGGTGGACTTTCTCAAGGGCGTCACCGTCGAGAAGACCTCCGTCAGTTTCCAGGGCTCCTCCGGGGATAAGGGCAGCAACCGGACGGAATTCGGCGCCATCGTCAACGGGATCCTGGATCGCATGAGCGAGGAGGAACGCAAGGCCACCGTGCTCGTCGTGGATTCCGACCTGGAAGGCTCGACGGGACTGAAGGGCATCCGCGCGGCTCATCCCGAGGTGTTCATCAACGGCGGCGTGCAGGAGCGCGGCAATTTCTCGGCCGCGGCCGGTTTCGGCTTCGAGAAGGGCAAGCAGGGCATCTTCAGCACCTTCTCGGCCTTCCTCGAGATGATCGTGTCCGAAGCCACCATGGCTCGCCTGAACGACGCCAACGTCATCTGTCATTTCTCGCATGCCGGCGTCGACGAGATCGCCGATAATACCTGCCATTTCGGCGTCAACCTGTTCCTGGCCAACTCCGGCCTGCCCGAGAACGACAAGACCCGCCTCTACTTCGCCGCCGACGCCCTCCAACTCAAGTCCCTCGTCGAAACCATCTGGAGCGACGAGGGCATCCGCTACGTGTTCACCACGCGCTCGAAGGTGCCCTTCATCCTCAAGGAAGACGGCACCAAGTTCTACGACGAGGGGTACCGCTTCGTCCCCGGCAAGGACGAGGGGATCCGGGAAGGCGCCGCCGGTTACGTTGTGTCGTACGGTGAGATGCTGTATCGCGCCCTGGACGCCGTCGAGCGCGCCCGGGCCGCCGGCATCGATGTCGGCCTCATCAACAAGCCCACGCTGAACGTCGTCGACGACGACATGATCCAGGCTGTGGGGAACACGGGGTTCGTTCTCGTGGTCGAAGGGCAGAACGTGAACACCGGCCTGGGCTGCCGGTACGGTTCGTGGCTGCTCGAACGCGGGTTGACACCCCGCTACGCCTCCCTGGGCGTGACGCGCCCGGGCAACGGCGGCATTGCCGAGCAAGTTCCCTATCAGGGACTTGCCCCCGACGACATTCTCGCGAAAATCCGGGAACTGAACGGATAGCCAGTCTGCAACGACAGGCGCCCTGGGACTCCGCATCCCGGGGCGCCTTCTTCGTTGTGCGCGCTGCGGACAGGGCTACGGCATGTAGTCGCGCGGATCGACGGGCCTGCCATCGATCTGCACCTCGTAGTGCAGGTGGACGCCGGTAGCGCGGCCCGACTTGCCCACCCGGCCGATCACGTCGCCGCGGCGCACCCGGCGGCCGCGTTTCGTTTCGATGGCGCCGAGGTGGGCGTATCGCGTGCGGTAGCCGTTCCCGTGGTCGATGATGACTTGCCGGCCGAACGCGTCGCGATTGCGGCCCGCAAATACGACTTCGCCGTAAGCCGTCGCGGCCACGGGCGTGCCTTGGGGCGCGGCGATGTCCACCCCGCTGTGGAACCGCTCCTTGTTCCTGAACCGGCGCGGATCGGAGCGGTAGCCGAAGCCGGACGAGATGTGCCCGACAGCGGAGGAAACGGGCCAGATGCCGGGCACGGCGTGGGCCGGATCGGCAGGCCCCGTTCTCCGCTCCGGGCTCGCGCAGCCGGCCGCAGCGAAGAGGGCGGCCACCGCCAGGCCGATTCCAAGCCGCTTCACCAGGTGTCGCATGCGCCCTCCCCTCAGCGCTCCGCTGCCCAATGGAACACCGCCGGCACATCGAGTCGATCGCCCGGGCCGACGTTGACGAGCCAGGCGTCCGAGCCGACTGCGAAGGGATGGCCCTCCGGCAGCGGGGCGGTGAGCCGGATCGCGCCGGGCTCGCCGCCATCCGGCTCGAGGGCCTCCTGGATCGGGAAGGAGCGGGTGAAGGCCGCATCGGCGGCATATACGCCCCTGTACACCGGAGCGAACATGAATGGCGTATCCGTCCGGAGGGCTTGTTCCTCGATGGCGGTCAGGTTGGCGCGGCCGACGAGGAGGTCGTCGCGCGTCGTGAGCACGAGTTGGCCGCCGTCGACGGACGCCGCGGCGACAGGGTGCGCCGTGCGGCGGAAGGCGTTCTCGAAATGGACGACACGGCCCACGAGGGCCGCAGGATCAACGGCCTGGCCGTCCGCCAGGCGGACTCGGATTCGTTGATTCGAGGCGTCCACGGCCACGACTTCGCCCGTGATCGCGGCGGGCAGGGCCATGGCCGTTCCTGCCAGCGAAAGCGCCCGCCCACCGGCACAAAACGCCGCCACCGGGCGGCCCGCGTCGGGCGCGAGCCGGAACACCGCCACGTTCGCGTCCGTCTGGATGCCGAACGCGTCGAGGCCGATGGCGCTCCCCGCCGGGTTGTCCAATACCACATCGGTGCCGCCCGCGGCCCGCTCGACGAGCACGGCCACCGCGCCGTCGGGCAGTTCGATGCGCTCGACGCTGCGGATCAACGGCGCGCCGGTGAATGGCTCGATCACGCTCGCATAGCGGCTCTGCAGCGCGTCACCCGTCCTGCGGGCGATGAGGTATCGAATCAATTGCTTCTGCTTCACGGGCGACACCTGGGCGTCCGCGGCGATGATCTCCGTGCCGGGCTGAGGCAGGAGGCGGATGCGAAGCTTCGTTTCGGGGGCCTTCTCGTGGGCATATTCCGCAAGCCAGTCCCCCTCGACGAGCCGCTTGACGTTGAACAGGTGCTGGAAGCCCGAGCCCGTGTAGCCGTAGTAGGTGCCCTCGAACCCCTCGGCGGCGCGCTCCGCGTCGTCATAGATCTCGGCCAGGCCGACGTCCTCGCCGGCGAGCGTGCCCTTGTCCTGGGAACGCCACGAGCCGCCGACGATCTCGCACGTGCCCGGGGGCCCGTGCAGGCTGTAGTCGTGTTGCGTGCCGCCCTCGACGGTGAAGAGGTCGACGAAGTACGAGGCATCCGGCCCGGCATCGATCATGACGAGGCGCCGGCGGTACACCGTGCACTGCGGATAGGTTTCGGGCGCGTCGATGTCCACGACACGCGCCAGTGGCGACGCGGCGAAGAGGTGCACCGTGCCGGCCTGATTCTCGAGTTGGCGCGTCGCGTCCACCGTCACCGTGTTGTGGGCGATGGTGTTTTTCGACCACGTGTAGATGCCGGGCACGTAACCGTTCATGAAATCCGGGTAGCCCAAATCGGGCATGAGGGGCTGCCCGTGGGCGAACACGGAGAAATGAAGCCGATCGTAGTGGCCGTGGCCGCCCTTGTAGCCGTAGTACAAGGCCGTAGAGATGGTGTCGGCGGCATTGTTGAGGATGGCCATGCCGTAGCCGTCGAGCAGGCGGGGGCGGGCCGGCGCGGGCCCGGCAGACGTTGCCTCGATGGGGGGCCGGAACAAGGTATCGTCGGAGCAGAACGACTTCTCGCCCGTCGCGTCGAGGCCGACAAGATGTTCGAGGTAACGCGCGTCGCCGTAGACGCGGTATCCGGACTGGAACTTGCCGGCATTGGTGACCATGCCGCCGTACACGCTCCCGCTGTCGCCCAGGGCCGGCGTGAACTGCCCGGCATTGATTACGTCGAGCACGCCGTCGAAGAGGCGCTTGGTTTTCGGGATGGCGTAGATGTCGCGCTCGGAGCCGCGCAAGGTATCCGCAAGCATCGTGAGCGTCTTGAACCAGATGCTGTTGTAGCCGGGCGAAGTCTCGTAGGGCACGCCGTCGCGGTAGACGAGGTTGTAGAGGGCGTAGTTGAGGCCCGTGTACAGCGGTGAGCAGCCGGTGCGCTTGAAGATGCTGTCGAGCCAGGCGGCCGTGTCCCCGTGCTGGCGGGCGAGGGTTGCGTAGACGAGGGCGCGCTGGTGCATGCCGAAGTTGCCGGAGATGACGCCGGCGAAGACGGCGTCGATGCCTTCCTCGAGGATATTGGCCTCGATCCCGGCGCGGATTTCCTCGCCGGACTTGCCCGTCAGGGCCTGGAGTTCGGTGTCGCCATCGATCGTCTCCCAGATGGCGTCGTAACACAGGGCCATCTCCGTCAGGTTGCCGGTGGCCCAGATGTGGTTGACGATCTTGCCTTCGTAGCGCCCGCCGGCCTTGGCCGTCAACTGCCCGTAGCGGGACTGGGCGTGGTAGTCCATGGCCGGATAAACCTCGGCGATCCGATCGAGGAGGACGGCGGCCTTGTGGGCGTAGCGTGTGTCGCCCGTGTACAGGTAGGCGAATCCGAGCTGGCGCAACGCGCGGATCACATGGCTGTGCATGTTCCAGTGGTTGGCGTAGGCCACGAACCAGTAGCGCTGCCCGTCCGGGCCCACCCATCCCCAGCCGTCGTCGACGTATTGGCCTTCGAGGTATTGCTTGTCCTGGAATCCGCTGCGGTAGTAGGCCCGGAAATCGTTGTCGGGGAACACGCCACCGCACACCGGGCACTTGACCTTGAAGGGGTTCTCCAGATCGAGGAGCCATGGATAGGTGCCGCGCGCCTCGTAGATCTTCTTGCCGCAGACGGGGCAGCCGGCCGTGCCGACGTTGAAGGCGCGGGGCACGTCGGCCGTGGCCACAAGCTCGCGCAGTTCCGCGTCGGGCCAGGCGAGCCACTTGTCCGCGGCCTCGATGATGCCGTCCGCGATGGCCTTGGCCTTCGGATAGGCGGCGATGTTCTCGCGGGCCCGTTGGATGTCCGCGTCCGAGTAGATCGTGCGATCCGTTTTGAGGGGGAACTGAGGAGTCCTGAGCCCGTCCGGGCCGCCGGCATCTTCCCCGGCGCCCATGGACGCCGCACAAACAAGGAGAATGGACGCGCTCAGCATAGGCCTCTCCCTACAATGCTTCGATCATGATATCTGTGACGAGCCGGGCGAACCGGCCTGGATTCGGTGGCTGCCCTCCTTCCGCGAGGACGGCCTGGCCATACAGGAGTTGGGCGTAATCGTTCAACCGGGGATCCTCCTGATCGGCATCGTAGATGGCCTGAAGCCGTTCCAGGATCCGGTGGTTTGGGTTGAGTTCGAGGATGCGCTTCGTCTTGGGCACGTCCTGGTTGGCTGCCTTGAGAAGGGCCTCGAGTTGCGGGCCCATATCGTGCACGTCGCCGACGAGGCACGCCGCCGATTCCGTCAACCGGCTCGACAGCCGCACCTCCTTCACGTACTCGTCGAGGTGCTCCTTGAGGCGGTCCATGAGCGACGCAAAGGCCTCCTGCCGCTCCTTCCGGGCCTCTTCGGCCTGCTTGCGCTCCTCTTCGGTGCCGAGTTCCACGGCGCCCTTGCCGGCCGACTGGAATCGCTTCCCGCCGTACTCGAACACGGACTGCGTCCACACCTCATCCACCGGATCCGTCAGGATCAGCACCTCGCAGCCCTTCTCCCTGAAGGCTTCGAGATGGGGCGACGCTTCGACGGCCTCACGCGACTCGCCCGTCATGTAGTAGATTGCGTCCTGGCCTTCCTTCATGCGATCGACGTACTCCCGAAGCGAAACGGGCGTCTCGGGATCGGCCGTCGACTCGAACAGGAGCAGATCGAGGAGGGTGTCGCGGTTATCGGAATCCTGGTAGGCGCCTTCCTTGAGCACCCGGCCGAACTCGCGCCAGAAAGCCCGGTATGTGTCGTCATCGCGATCGCGCATGCTGGCCAGCGTATCGAGCACCTTACTGACGAGTCCCTTGCGCATTCGCTGAATCTGGCGGTTCTGCTGGAGTATCTCGCGCGAGATATTCAGCGAGAGATCTTCGGAATCGACGACGCCGCGGACGAAACGGAGGTATTCGGGCAGCAGTTCCTTGCAGTCGTCCATGATGAAGACGCGCTTCACGTAGAGTTGCAGGCCGTGCCGGCCCTCGTGCAGGAAGAGATCGAAGGGGCGCTTGGACGGGATGAAGAGCAACACCTGGTATTCGAGCGTGCCCTCGATCTTGGCGCGGATCGTTTCGAGGGGCTCGTTCCAGTCGTGGGAGATGTGCTTGTAGAACTCGTTGTACTCGTCGGCCTCGACTTCGTCTTTGTCGCGGAGCCAGATGGCCTTCATCGAGTTCAACGTTTCGAGCGTCCGGACGGTCTTCTCCTCC
The DNA here is from genome assembly GCA_016934125.1 of Candidatus Hydrogenedentota bacterium. Taxonomy (GTDB): domain Bacteria; phylum Hydrogenedentota; class Hydrogenedentia; order Hydrogenedentales; family SLHB01; genus JAFGTL01. The sequence continues at coordinate 4,715 of JAFGTL010000594.1, read as the reverse complement.
GCGCCCTCCTTCGGGTTGCCTTCCTCGTCGCGCTCGACTTCCTTGCGCTCGATCTCCATGCGGATCGGGTAGGCCACGAAATCCGAGTACTTCTTGACGATCTCTCTGATCTGCCATTCCGAGGTGTAGTCGTGGAGGCCGTCTTCGCTGTCGACGGGCTTCAGATGCAGCGTGACCGACGTGCCCGGCTCGGCGACCTCCGCCTCTTCGACGGTGTAGGTGCCCTCGCCGGAGGACGCCCACCGCACGCCCGCCCCGCCCGAGGCGTGGCGCGTCACCAACGTCACCGCGTCGGCGGCCATGAAGCACGAGTAGAACCCTACGCCGAACTGGCCGATGAGCTCGGGGCCGAGGGCGTCGTCCTTGGAGGCCTTGAGCACGTCCAGGAACTCACGCGTCCCCGACTTCGCGATGGTGCCGATCAGTCCGATCACCTCGTCGCGCGTCATGCCGATGCCCGTGTCGCGCACGGTGAGCGTCCGCGCGTCCGGATCGGCGTCGATCCGGATCTCGAGTTCGGTGCCGGCGGGCAGGATATCGGGCGTCGACAGCGCCTGGAACCGGCGCCGATCGAGGGCGTCGGAGCTATTCGAGATCAGTTCGCGCAGGAAGATGTCCTTGTTCGTGTAGATGGAATGCACCATGAGATCCAGAAGCTGCCGGGCTTCGGCCTGGAACTCGAATGTCTCGGATCCCTTCGTCATCTTGCACCTCTCCGCTGTGGAATTCGCCTTTCGGCCCCCGGGGGGCGTCCGAGGAGATACCTGTCACACGCTCCTGCACTCAGAAGAGCGTGTCGCTCTCCTGTGCGTCGGTGTCGGCCTCCTCGTCGGCGTCCTCGGCTGGCTCGTCGTCATCGGCGTCGCCGAACGGCTCTGCGTCGATGGCGCCATCGGCCCCCTTGGTGAGAATCTCGATCTTCTTCTCGGCATCGCCGAGGGCCTTGTCGCAGCGCTTGGCGAGTTTGATGCCCTCTTCGAACCGCCTCAGGGAGTCGTCCAGCGAGAGTTCGCCTTCTTCGAGGGCCTCGACGATCTTCTCCAGCTTCTCCAAGTCCTTCTCGAATTTCGGTTCAGCCATCAGGGTCTTCCTCTACAGTTTCAATGGCGGCCGTCGCGCCGCCCCTCCCGAACTTCAGCCGTATCCTGTCGTCGGGCGCCAGATCGGCGGCGTCCCGGACTAACTCGCCCCCTGGTTGTTTCCACGCCAGCGCGTATCCCCGCGCCAGCACCGCGAGCGGGCTGAGCGCGTTCAACTGGGCAATCACCGGCCGCAACCGGGCGCGCTGACGCTCGACCACGGCCGCCCCCACCTGGCGCACGCGCTGCCGCAAGGCGCCCAACCGCTCGAATGCGGCCCGAATCTGCACCGCCGGAGACAGCAGGGCGAGCGAACGCACCGCCGTGTCGAGCCGGCGCCGGGCCGAGCCCGCCATGTCCACGAGGGTGTTCTCGAGCCGCATGCGGAGTTCATCCACGAGTTGCCGCCGTTGGCGCACGAGTTCCTCGGGCCGCCGGAAGACGAAGCTCGATCGCGCCATGGCCAGCCGGGCACGGCCCTGTTCCACTTGCCGCGCCGTGGCGGCGCCCATCCGGCGTGTGAGCGTGGCGATGCGTTCCAGCAGGGCTTCGCGCTCCTGGACAACAATCTCCGCCGCGGCGGACGGCGTCGGGGCGCGCACATCGGCGGCGAAGTCGGTGAGTGTGAAATCGATCTCGTGACCGACGGCGGAGATGATCGGCGTGGCGGCCGCGTACACCGCGCGAACCACGAGTTCCTCATTGAACGGCCAGAGATCCTCGAGCGATCCGCCGCCGCGGCCGACGATCATGACGTCGACGCCCCACTCGTCCAGCACGCGGATCCCTTCGACGATTTCCTCGGCGGCCTCCTCGCCTTGCACGCGGGCGGGGTAGAGGATGACGTGGACACTGGCGAAGCGGCGCTCGATCACGTTCAGGATATCGCGGATGGCCGCGCCTGTGGGTGAGGTGACGACGCCGATCCGGCGCGGCAACAACGGCAGGGGCTTCTTGTGCTCCTCGTCGAACAGGCCTTCGTCCTGAAGCTTCTGTTTGAGCTTCTCGAAGGCGAGTTGGAGCGCGCCAACCCCCTTGGGATGCATCTCCTCGCAGACGATCTGGTAGTTGCCGCGCTTCTCGTAGACGGTAACCAGGCCGTGGACAATGACTTCGAGGCCGGTGTCGGGGCCGAACTGGAGCTTCATCAGCCGGCCCCGGAACATGACTACGTCAACCTGGCTGTCCTTGTCCTTCAGGGTGAAGTAGGCGTGGCCCGCGGGCGATACGCGCCAGTTCGAGATCTCGCCGGACACCCAGACATAGCTCACCTGCGTCTCGAGCAGGGCCTTGACGCGTCGCGTCAACTGGCTGACCGTCCAGATCTCGGGCTTTTCTACTGAGGGCATGGCGGGCATTGTACCGAATCGCGGAGCGGTTGAAAAGGGCCGGCACGGAGGCCGACACCACGGGCCAGCGGGCCACCGGAGGATCCCGGCCTCAACCGGCGCCGTGGATCGTGAAAGCCTGTTCGAGCCAGCCGTCTCCGTCCCGGGCGCGGATCAGCAGGTGGTGGTCTCCGGGCGGAATCACCCCGTCCGACGCGGTGTCTTCGGTGCCAACGAGATAGGGCGGGCCGTCACAGCGATTCACGATCTCGCCATCCAGAAGCACCTCGAGTTCGCCCAGTTCCACGCCGTCCGTCCAGATGCGCACCCGTTCCCATCCGTGCCAGCCTTCGACATGGTTGGGCGTGTTGAAGTAGATCGCCTTGGTGCGCGAGAGCCGCAGGCGGGCGTCCTCCTCGCGCCAGGCCTGCACGGCCGCGCTGCTGGCCAGGAGCCGCATGCACCGCCGATCCTCCGGCCTGCCCAGCACGCGGGCGTCCGCCTGATACACGTACACGCCCGGGACACCGGCCTCGTAAAGCTGTGCCACACGCCACAGAAACGGGCCGGGCATGGGCAGTCCCCAGCCCAGTCCGTCGACACAGGGCAGCACCTGGCAGGCCGTGCCTGCGGCGGCTTCCAGGTAGGGCGTCACGTCGATGTTGAGGTGGCGGCCCTGGAGGTTGCTCGGGCAGAGGTAGTCCACCCATCCCTCCCGGGCCCAGGTGCCGTAGTCGAAGAGCTCGGCACGCCGCACGCCCGTGCCCGGGAACCGCACAAGAACGGGCACATGCCGGCCGGACTTGTCGCCGAACTCATTGGCCAGTGCGCGCAGTTCGCTCAAGAAGGTGTTGCAGGTTGCGGCGGTATCCACGGTTTCCGGATACCGGCAGAAATCGAGCGATAATCCCGGCGCGCCGATCTCGAGCGCTTCCCGGTAGAGGCCAAGGGCATAGGCCCGCACCTCGGGCACCTCGTAGCGCAGCGCGGAGCCCCGCATCCAGTCGGGATGGGCCTTCGAGAAGTCGCCCTGGAGCGGGCTGCCGGGATAGCAGTTGCTGGCGCCGAAGTTGGCGTGGAGCGTCAGGCCCAGCTCGCGGGCGTATCGCAGCGAGGCGTCCAGGGTGTTCGTGAACTGCTGCATCCGCCCCACATTGTCCGTCTGCGGCCGCGCCACCGTGCCGATGGGATCGCCTTGCGTCGCATAATGCAAGGGATCCGTCTCTCGCGATTCGTACACGACCTTCATGCCAAACCGGCCGATCTGCATGTCGACGAGGGATACGCGCGCCTCGGGATAGGCGGTCAGGTAGGAGCGGTGCCAGAGGGCATCCTGGACGTCGTCGTGAAAGGCTGCGGAATAGGGTTCCCAATACCCCGCGATGAGCTTGTCCTGTTCCTGTCCGAACCGTGCATCGAGGGCCTCGGCCAACTCATCGGAGAGGGGCACCAGCTTGACATAGTCGATATGGCCGGGCGCCCATCCCGTGTAGCGGCAGGGTTGCCTGATCACGAGGCTCTGGCGATCCATCCGCTGCCACCGCCAGAACACCTCCTCGAAAAGGTGGCGCGATGCGATGCCGTCCGTGCGCTCATCGCCCGTCATGCGGAGCCGCACCGTGCCCTTTCCGGGAACCGAACACACGAACACGGCATAGTGGCCCGTAAGGTCAAGCCAATAGGTCAGTTGTGGCAACGCCCGCTCGGGCCCGGCATCGCCGGCCAGGAGGTTCCCGAGGGACGCGTGTTCGGCGGGATCGAGATCCGTCTGCCAGCACCACTTCGCCTCGCCCGGGCCGGGGTCGGTGGCCACCGCGTCCCTCTGAAGCACCTGCGTCCAGTCTTCGATATACACGACGTCCGAGTTGTCGGCCGCCACGGGCATCTCATAGGTTGCGAGCATCGCCCCGTCGGGCGATTCCAGGCGCACGCGGAACAGGATGTCGACCACGCCGCCCTGCTGGGCCTCGGGATACGGGTTGAAGACCGCCGTGCGGATGAGGCCGGCCGCCCGCGGCTCGGCCACCCGCCCCTGCGTCACCCAGCCGTTCCAGTCATCGGTTCGCACCAGCGCGTGTCCCGTTTCCGACATGAGGGGCGTGACCTTGGCGGGCCGCCACGCGTCCGCCCCGGCGGCACGCCAGGAACACACGGCAGTGACGCAGTCCGGCGCATCGGGAGGCACGGGATAAGACACGTGGATATGGCGGGTTACGGGGTCTGTGCGATAGGACATGTCCGACGGCGCCTCTTCGGCGGCCCATGTTGTTGCAGCGATCGTCAGCGCGCACGCCACCCGCAATGCCGG
>JAFGTL010000593.1 GCA_016934125.1 Candidatus Hydrogenedentota bacterium | reverse complement strand
GGGCTGTTGAGTCTGATGGCAGGCACCGACGCGGCTCGCTTCCTGTCTGTCCGCTGTTCGCTCATTGTCGAGTTGCTGCTTGCAGTCGCGTGGGGTGCCGCCTTTTTCGTCGAGTTCGACGAGGGCTCTGCGCGTGCGAAGGGCCTGTTTCGCACATACTCCCTCCTGCGGATTGCGGGTCTTGTCCTCCCTTTCTTGATCGGCAACTTCGCCGTCCTGTTCCACCTCGCGGCCGACGCGGTTCTGGGCGCATTGTTTCTTGGGAGAGCCCCGAAGGTCGGAGAGTAAGAAGGGGCAACCGGCGCCGGCTGAACCCTTCCGCCCAGCGCGACAACGTCGCCGCAACTCGCCTTTGAGCGCGGCCCATCCCCATGATATAGTCTCTATTGAGTATGCATGGCGAACATATTGTATGTGGGCCTATGTTGGAACGTGTTGCCTTGCATGATGTTGTGGATGGGTACTGGGATGACGAGAGAGAGTTCCGAGAAGCTGATCGAGCTTGAACGACCGCCGATCACCGAGCGGGGGATCCTGGCCCGGCTGGTGTTGCCGGGGGACTCTGACGACGAGGTCGAGGAGTCGTTGGCTGAGATGGGGCGGTTGATGTGGACGGCGGGCGCCGACGTGGTGTGCACGTTCGTCCAACGCCGTGACAAGCCCTGTCCGGCCACGCTGTTGGGTGCGGGCAAGATCGGCCAGATTCATGCGGCCTGTGAGGAGACGGAGGCGGACCTGGTGGTGTTCGACTCGGATCTGACGCCGACGCAAGGCTCGAAGTTGCAGGAACTTCTGGGCGTGAAGGTGGTCGATCGCACGCAACTCATCCTCGATATCTTCGCGCAGCACGCCCACACCAGCGAAGGCCGGCGCCAAGTCGAGCTGGCCCAACTCCAGTATCTGTTGCCACGGCTGGCCGGGCGCGGCGCCGTGATGCGGCAGCAGGGCGGCATCGGGATCCGCGGGCCGGGCGAGCAGAAGCTCGAGGTCGATCGGCGCCGCATCCGCAAGCGCATCGATCGGCTGAATGCCGGCCTGGAGACGATCCGGCGGCGGCGCGGTATCCAGCGGAAGCGGCGGAGCGAGGGGGCCGTGGGCCGGGTGGCGCTCGTGGGCTACACGAACGCGGGCAAGTCGTCGCTGTTGAACGCGCTGGCCGCGGCCGACGTGTTCGTCGAGGACAAGCTGTTCGCCACGCTCGATCCCCGCAGCCGCCGGTGCGCGCTGCCGAGCGGCCGCGTGGCGGTGATGAGCGACACGGTGGGTTTCATCCGCAAACTCCCGCACTCGCTCGTGGCGGCGTTCCGGGCGACGCTTGAGGAAATCAACGAGGCCGACGTGCTTCTGCTCGTGGCCGACGCGGCCCATCCCGCGGTTGAAGAGCACATCCGCGCCGTATACGAGGTGCTGGACGAGATCGACGTGGAACACAAGCCGCTGATCAAGGTGTTCAACAAGACGGATATTGCGGATCCGGCGACGGTGGCCCAGCTTGTGCGCGGGAAGGGGGCCGCGGTGGCGGTGTCGGCGCGAACGGGGGACGGGTTGGACGGGCTGCGGGGGGCAGTGGACGACGAACTCGTGCCGAAGCGGAGGCGGGTGCAGTTGCGGATCCCGCAGGGCCAGGCGGGCGTGGTGGCGCGCGTGTATGCAGGGGGGCGCGTGCTGCGCCAGGAATACGACGGTAACGCGATCCTGCTCGATGCGGAGATCGATGCCGAAACGGGCCGGATCGTGGAAGCGTTTATCGTATGCACGCCCTAGCGGACAGCCCCCGGATCCGTGTGGCGGCGATCATCGCCCGGGATGGCGGGGTGCTTCTCGTGCGCCACCGCAAGGAGGGCAAGACGTATTGGCTGCTGCCGGGCGGGGGCGTCGAGTACGGCGAATCGCTCGGGGACGCGCTGAGACGGGAGGTGCGGGAAGAGGCGTGCGTGTCCATCGAGCCGGGCCGGCTCGTGCTCGTGAACGACACCCTGCCGCCGGATGGCCACCGGCATATCGTGAATCTCGCCTTCACGGCCGCTATACTGGAGGGCGAACCGGCCTGCGGCTCCGATCCGCGGGTCGTCGAAGTCCGGTTTGTCGCTGTCGAGGCGATCCGGGGCTTGGCGCTCTATCCGGATATCCGCGCCGAGCTCGTTCACGGACTCCGCAACGGATTCGCGGGCGGCGCGAGGTATCTCGGCAACCTCTGGCAGGAGCAGGCTTGATCGATGGAGCACCGTACGGAGAGTCTCACGGCGTGCGGGTAGCCTTTCTCAACCCCATGTTCGGGCTCGACTTCACGAAGTCGGCCCGTTGGTTTGCGCGCTCCCGGGGCCGGGTGCAGCGTCATCCCGACTACCTGTGCATCGCGGCGGCGGTGGTCGAGGCGGCCGGACACGACGTGTTCTTCCTGGACGCCCAGGCCAAGAACCTGGCCACCCGGGATTTCCTCCCCCGGCTCACCGATTTCGCGCCCGATCTCGCCGTGTATCAGGCCTCGACGCCCTCCATCGATTCCGATATCGCGGCCGCCGCCCTGTGCAAAGAGGCGACGGGCTGCGTGAATGTCCTCGTGGGCTCCCACGTATCGGCCGAGAGCGAAGACACGCTGCGGCGGGCGGGCGGGGCCGTGGACGCGGTGGCCTGCGGCGAATACGACTACACCATCCGCGACTTGGCCGCTGGCGTGCCGCTCGGGGAGTGTGCCGGGCTCGCCCGGCTCGACGGGGACGCGTTTGTGCGCAACGCGCCGCGGCCCTTCATCGACAACCTGGACGAACTGCCCTTTCCGGCCTGGCGCCATATCGATCTCGCCGATTACCGCGACGCGGGCAAGCTGTTCCCGTTTCTGACGCTGATCACGGGGCGGGGGTGCATGGGCCGGTGCACCTTCTGCCAACTGCCCCAAGTCATGAACGGCCATGTATACCGGACGCGCAGTGTCGAGAACGTGATCGCCGAGATCGAGTACGATCTGAGCCTGTTCCCCGATCTCAAGGAGATCATGTTCGAGGATGACACGTTCACGATGCGCAACCGGCAGGATCGCCTGGTCGCGCTGTGCGAGGAGATGGTGCGGCGGAAGTTGCCTATCGCGTGGAGCGCCAACGCCCGCGTCGACGTGAACGATCTCGAGGTGCTGAAGCTGATGAAGCGATCGGGCTGCCGGATGCTGTGCGTCGGCTTCGAATTCGGCGATCAGGGCGTGCTGGATCGCGTCCGCAAGGGCACGACGGTGGACATGATGCACCGGTTCGCGGACAATGCCCGGAAAGCGGGGATCCGCGTCCACGGCTGCTTCATGATTGGCGGGCCCGGCGAGACGCGCGAAACCGCCCAGAAGACCATCGAGCTGGCCCGCCAGTTGAAGATCGACACGGCGCAGTTCAGCGGGGTTGTGGCGTATCCGG
>JAFGTL010000592.1 GCA_016934125.1 Candidatus Hydrogenedentota bacterium | reverse complement strand
TTTCAACAGGGCCCTTGTACGCCACTTCGCGCAATAGGCTAAGGGCTGCGTTCAGCTTGTCGTGGCACAGCGGGCAGCGCTCGATGTCGACAACGCGCCGGGTGCCGAGGGCGTGGAACCCGCGGTGCTCGCCGTCGTACTGGAACTCGGCGCGCGTGCGGTAGCCGAGGCGGAGCGCGGCGTCCTCGGCCCAATCCGGCCCGGCCTCGATGCCCGCGATCCGTTCGAGGCAGTCCTGCACGATCCGCTGTTTCGCCCAGGCCTGGGCCGGATACGTGAAGTGGAGCCACGAGCAGCCGCCGCACCACTGGAACACGGGGCAGGCCGCCTCGCATCGATCGGGCGAGGGCGTGAGCACCTCGTCGATGCGCCCCCATAGCACGCCCTTGGATTCGCGCTCGATGTGGACGCGCACCGTGTCGCCCGGGAGCGCGTAGGGCACGAAACACACCCGGCCTTCGATGCGGCCTACGCCGTGTCCGCCATGGGCGACGGAGGCAATCTCGACGGTCTCAACCATGCTGAGGTCTCCCCGGTATCCGGTTGGATCAGAACCGATCTCGTGTTTGTGCGGTGGCGCGCCGGGCCGCGAGCAATTGGGCCAGCACGCTCACCGAGGCCATCATCACCTCGCCCGAAAAGGGCACCACGTACGACGCCGGGAGTTCGAGCGCTTCGCCCGGATCGAGCGTTCCGTCGACGTCGACGACGCATGCGCATACGCCCGGCTCCGGCGCGAGCAGTTCGAGCACGCCCTCGGCCTCCTGGCCGATAAAGAGCCCCCGATCCCCGCGTTCATCGGGGCACACGACGGCCGCGGCGCGTTCATCGGTCCGCCACGCGATGGCGTCGTGCCTCTCCGCAAACCCGCGCACGTACACGCGCAACCCGTCCCCGGCCACGCGGAAGCTGTCCGTGGCCACCCGCCCGACCTCGAGGGGGGCGGGCGACGTGTTGCGCAGCGTCACCGCGCGCACCAGCCCCGGCGCCTCGTGAAACGCCGTGGTCCGCGTGACCAACTCGAGGTCGGCCGCGAATCTCCTCGATACAAGTGTTGCCGCCGACGCGGTGCACTCCTCGCTCCACTCGATCTCGCCGAGATCCATCGGGCCCCACACGCCGCGCTCCGTGGCCACGGCGAACTCGGCGCCGCGCCCGGCCGCCCACTCCACCTCCGGGCCGGCCTGGGCGATGCTGACGGTGACGCCCGTGAACGCCGACCACCGCCGCTCGATCCACCGGTTCCAGATCCGCGCGTGGCCGCGATCGACGTATGTCTGCGCTCGTGATTCCATGGTCTCCTCGCCGCGACTCCCCATCATGCGCCAATCTGCCGCACGAACGCAACGCCCGGGCGCACGCGCGGGCGCACCTGATCGGTCGGATCGGACCGATCCGACGGATCGGACGGATCGGGGACTTCCCGCGGGGCGCGGGAAAGGCGATGGCGTCTCGTCCTCCCGGCTTCCCCGCCGGTTTCCGCGTATGCCCAAAACCTGGACGGGGTTCTCGCGGTCTGACATCTAAGGACAATAGCACTGTCGATGCCGGCGGACACCGTGCCGGCACGCAAGGGGATGGAGGAGGTCGAATGAAGCACCTGTCGCCCGTGAGCAAAACGAAGCCCGTGACCGCGCTCGCTCATCAGACGTTCGTGATGACTCTGCTCGAAAAGCAACTCGGCCAGCTCGTGGCCGCCCTGCCGGCCAAGAAGGCGGAGAAGGCCGCCGGGTAGGAACGGGCCCGAGACCGAGGCCGGAGAAAAGAGCCGGGCCGGGGCGACTCGAAGCCGCCCCGGCCCGGGTTGTGTTTCGAGGGTGCTGGACTATTCCTCGGGCGTCTTGGCGCGCCAGATCTGGAGTCCCTCGGTGGGATTGGCCGAGCCGAGGTAGAGGTAGCCGTCCGGGGCCGCTTCCATGGTGCGCCAGCCGTAATTATGGGGGTTGTCGAGGCCGTTCAACGTCACCGGATACCAGTCGACGCCGTTCTGCGTCTTGAACAGGTCGGCCCCGGCGTGCATGAGGCGGTAGTAGTCGTCCTCATCAAGCCAGCGATCCAACAGCGCGAGCACGGTGGTCATGGCGTCCTTGTTGCCGGTTTTCTCCAACATGGCCATGACTTCCTCGAGATTCGCGAGGAGATAGGCGAGCATCGAGCCCTGATCGTAGGTGCCCGCGTACAGCCACCCGTCGTGCTCTTCCATCCACCACAGGTAGGCGTTGGTGAAGTGGTTGAACCCGGACTCGTAGCCGGACAGGGAATCGGGCCCGACAATGGTCTCCCAGTTGTCGTTCTCGTCGATGCGGATGATGTCGCAGCCCTGGAAGGCGTTGCCGCTGGTGGGGTTGACGCCGCCGATATAGAGCTGGGTGCCGAAGTAGAGCTTGCCGTTGAACACGAAGGGCATGCCGGCGTTCTCGTTGTGGGCGCTCGGCCCGCCGCCATCGACCACCTTGATGGCGCCGATGGGCTTGTCGGGACCGGCGAGCTTCCAAATCTCGAAGCCGGTGACGTCGTTCTTCGTTCCGGCGTAAAGCCAACCGTTATAGGAGATTAGGGCCTGGATGCCCCGGTTGTCCGGGTTGCCGAACCCGTCCTGCATGAGGGGCACGAAGCTCAGTCCGTCGTCGGACACCCAAATCTCGCCTGGGGGCGGCTCCTCGCCGAAGCTGTCGTAGGCGACCGCGAGGTAGATGAGCCCATCGTGTTGCTCGATCCACCGGATAGACGCGCCGAAGGTGTCCAGGGTGAACACGTTATACCAGTCGCCCGAATTGCCGGTGGCCGAACGCCACAGGGCCGATACGTTGCCCTGCGTGGCGGCGTACAGGTAGTTGCTGCAGGTAGGCCCGACGGTCTTGCGGCCGTCGGCGGCCCAGAGCGTGGTCATGAACCGGAATCCGATGGTCTCGAAGTCGGGATCCGTCTCGACATCGCGGTAATCGAGGACGGTTTCCCATTCGAGGGGGCCGAGGTCGGGGCGGTACCGGCGGATTTCGGGCGGCCGGACCGGGGCATCCAGGATGTCGCCGCCGTTCAGGAGGGTTTCGATGTAGTAGCCGACGAGGCCGGCCACGTTATTGCCCGTTCCCACGTAGACGTAGCCCTGATCGGCCCCGTCCGCCTGGAAGTACTTCATCGCGTAAGCGTAGTGGTTCATGTCGACGGCGTTGTCCGCCTCGTCGAACCCGTTCACGTTGACCTGTTGGAAGTCGGCCGCCTTGAGCCCGCCCACCCCGCATTCTGTGAACAACGCCCCGCAAAGCAGCGGGAACACGCAAACCATGACGATAGCCGGCCGGATTCGTTTGCTCATGGAACCTCCCTGATAGACCCCTCTGCGCAGGGTCTCCCCTGTCTCGTCTGCCGTAGAGACGCACTCATCCGCTTCCATTCCGACCCGGCCGGATTCGCCCAGGTTTCGCGGCGGGGCCGGCATACACCGTGAAAGAAACTCCCGAAGAGGCAAAATATGCCCAGCCGACTCCGGCCCGGCCGCGGGGCCATTTTTCACAACCACCTGCTAAGTCATGAGTTAAGCATCCAGCCCGGTCCGGCACAGCGGTTGCTCCCGCTTTTCCGGATATAACAGCCCTCGAGGAGAGATTCGTGAGTGTCGATGCGGTCGCCGCGGTACAAGCTAGTAAGGGCAGCGTCCCGAACCGCATCGCGCGGCGCCTGGGCCTGTCGCGATTCCAGGACGTTCTCAGGGAGGCGGCCAGCGAGCCGGCCACGGCCAAGGCCGCGACCCGCAGCGAGACCTACAGTGTCCGCCGTGGCGACACCCTGTGGGGCCTGTGTGAGAACCAACTCGAACGCCGGGGGCTGTGCGCGTCGAACGGGGCGATCCTGGCCGCGATCAACCGGGTCGCCGAGGCCAACGGCCTGTCCAACCCCGACCTGATCATGCCGGGGCAGCAACTCGACCTGGCCGCCGCGGCGAGGGACCAGTCCGCGCAGGCGAGCGCCGTGGCCCTGATGAGCGCCGTGCCGCCGCCGCTGGTGCCGCGCGATCCGGCCGACGCGGTGGTCGACTCGGGCAGGGCGGCGCGCCTGTCCTACGAGTCCCTGGCCACGTTGCGGGCGCCGCGCACCGGGGCGGTCTCGCCCGATACGGCCTCCACCCGGGCCGCAAGCGAGAGTCCGTGGTCGGCGTTGCTGGGCGGGTCGGGCCGGCTCACCTCGGAGTTCGGGATGCGGAAGGACCCGTTCACGGGGTTGCCCGAACACCACGACGGTATCGACATCGCTGCGACGCAAGGCACTGCGATCTATCCACTTAGCGCGGGCCGGGTCACGTTCAGCGGGTGGCAGAAGGGCTACGGCCAAGTGGTGGTGGTCGAGCACGCGAACGGCCTCGAGACGGTATACGGCCACACGTCGGTCAACCTGGTGCAGGAAGGGGACATGGTCAAGAAGAACACGGTGCTCGGGCGGGTGGGCTCGACGGGCCGCTCGACGGGCCCCCACCTGCATTTCGAGGCCCGACGCAACGGGCGCGCCTTCGACCCCATCCACCTGCTTACGAAGGGGTCATTCCACGTAGCCGAGGCTCTCTAGGGCCTCGATGTCGTCCTCGGACAGCGCGGCTTCTTCGGCCTGGCCTCTCGGGTTGGCCGCATCCCACGCTTCCACGAGGGCCCGGAGTTCGGCGGTGCGCTCCCGCTGCTCGCAGGCCCGATCCGTGAGTTCCTTGGGGTCGTCGTCGAGATTGAAGAGCTCCGCCTGATCGGCGAGGATCAGCTTCCACGGCCCAACGAGCACGCCCTGCCGCATGGGGGGGCGATCGGCCATGAGGGCCTCTGCGCCGGGCATCTGGGGCACGGCGCCGCCGTAGGTCTCGATCACCCGGGGCCGATCGCCGGGGAGGGCGCTGTTCACAACGTCCACACCCTCCATGCCGGGCGCAGGCGGGAGCCCGGCGAGGCCGAGCAGGGTCGGGCCGATGTCGACGCCGCGGGCGGGCACGGCGGTGCGGCCGGGCTCGATGCCGGGGGCGCGCACCATCAGGGGGATGTGGAGCCCCGTCTGGTAAATGCGGCGGCCGTGGCCGAGGTAGTCGTGTTCATAGAGGCTCTCGCCGTGATCGGCCACGAAGAGCACCATGGCGTCCTGGGGGATGGCGTCGAACACGGCCTGGATGTGGTGGTCCATGAAGGCCACTTCCGAGTCGTACTTCCGGGCGATCTTGTAGGCCGCGTCGGCCATCAGGCGGCGGTCGCCGGCGGGATTGTGGGCGCTGTGGAAGCGGTAGGGGGCGTGGGGATCCGAGTAGTGGATCCAGCAGAACAGGGGCCGGTCGGGATCGCGCGCGGCGAGGAGTTCGACGGCGATGGCGGTCACCTCGTCCGCATACCGCTCCGATTTGATGAACCCCCACCGGCGGGTGTGGAAATCGTCCTCGTAGATCTCGAATCCGCGGTCGAGTCCGGACAACTCGCGCTTGAGCGTCCAATTGCTCTGGACGCAGAAGGTCTGGTAGCCGGCGTCGCGGAACTGTTCGGCCACGGTGGGCACGGTGGCGGGCATGGGGAGGCCGTTGCGGGTGGTGCCGGTGGTGCGCGGGAACCGGGAGGTCATCATGGAGCCGAAGGAGGGCATGGTGAGGGGCACCTCACACACGCAGTTGTCGAACACGAGGGCGTCTTCGGCGAATCGATCGATGTTGGGCGAGGTGTTCAGTTCGTAGCCGTAGCAGCCGAGGTGGTCGGCGCGCAGGGTATCGACGGATACGAAGACGACATCCGGAGACGCGGCGAACAGGCCTGCCAGCACCAGCCAAGTCACGACAGGCCTCCTACTGCTGCGGCTGGTCGGGGTAAGCGATCGCGAAGGCGCAGGTGGTCTGGAGCGGCACGATCTCGCCGTCCTTCGTGCGCACCTTCACCGCTTCGCCGTTGGAGCGGTACGCGGTCAGTTCGAGGGTGAAGTCCCCGGGCGGCGCCATGAAGGGCACATCCACCTGGAGCGTCCAGATGCCGTCGCCGGCCTTCTCGTCGGGCGTCTCGCCGTCGTCGTGCAGCTTGAAGCTCATGCGGGGATCTTCCTTGACCACCCCGAGGACGCGCGCGATGATGCGGTGCCGATCGACGACCTTGACGGAGATCACGCCGCCGTCGCCGGGTTTGAACTCCGCGGGAAGGATCGTCGGGTCGCAAAGCTGCGGCTGACGGTTCAAGGTGCTGCACCCCGCCGCTGCGCCCAGTAGTACGAGCACAACCATTCCCGAAGCAATGCGTTTCATCATAGCCTCTCCCTTGGGTTCCTGCGCCACCAGCCTAGCCCACCCGACGCGATCCTGTCAAACCAACGGCCCCGCCCACCCGGGAGTTGACGGGCCGGGGCATTCCATACGGGGCATCCCATCCGCGCTCAACGCCGCCCCGCCGTCGTCTGCCGCCCCTTGCGGGGCTCCGGACGGAGAGAGGGTCGGCCCGATACCCACGGCTCACGCCGTGGGCTTCTTGAAGAGTGGCGCCCCGCGTTCCGCGGGGCTCTCACGCCCGCCGCCCAGGCCTCGCGCTGAACAACGCCCAGCCTTCACCTGCCGCGCCTGAAGGGCGCACACATATCAGCCCAGGGCGCAGCCCTGGGTGGAGGCGCCCCACGGATTCGAGCCCTGTAGGGGCGGGAACATGCCCCGGCATCCGGGCATGGGCCTCGCGCGCCCGACGGCCCGGGGCGCTTCATGCTATAGTCTCCGGCAAAGGTTGTTCTGGGGATCGTATCGCATGAACCGGTTGCTCAAGGCCGTGATCCGCTACGACGGCGCGCCTTTCTCGGGCTGGCAGATCCAGCCCGGCCGGCGCACCGTCCAGGGGGATATCGAGGCGGCCCTGTCGCGGATCGCGTCCGCGCCCATCCGCATCCACGGCGCGGGCCGCACCGACGCGGGCGTGCATGCCCTGGGCCAAGTCTGCTCGTTCACCTGGCCGGGCGATCACGCCCTCGAACGGCTTCGCCGATCCCTCTCGAAAATGCTCAGCCCCGACGTCCAGATCACCCGCCTCGATGAGGCGCCTGCCGGGTTCGACGCGCGCAGGAGCGCGCGCGCGAAACGCTACGCCTACGCCTTCGCCCTGTCACGCGAACCCGATCCCTTATCGGCGCGGTACGCCTGGTGCGTGCCGTGGCCCGTCGATCTCGATCGCCTCGCGGCCCTCGCCACGCGGTTCGTGGGCCGGCGCGACTTCGCCGGGTTCCAGTCGTCGGGCGCCTCGGTGGAAACGACGGTGCGCACGCTCCACGCCGTCGCCGTCGAACCGGGCGGCGTAATCGCGCCCCTCGACGCGGCGGCTCTCTGGCGGCTCACGTTCCACGGCGACGGGTTTCTCTACAAGATGGTGCGCAACCTCACCGGCACCTTGATCGACGTCGCGCGCGGCCGCCTGCCCGAGACGCGCATCGACGAGTTGCTCGCGTCACCCGGCCCGTTCCACGGGCACACGGCCCCGGCCCACGGCCTCACGTTGCTCGAGGTCATCTACTGAACCGCCCGCGCAACCCGCCCCCGCCCGCACAAAAGATAAATGCGCTATGACACGTCGCCATAGCGCACTCACGAGGGTAAGACCTTTACGGAACCGGATACTCCGTCGCAGGACGTCGGGACTGTCGCCCTACCCGGCCTTTCGGCCGACCGCAGGTCCGATAAAAATCGACTTCCCTGTCGCGCGGGCCTTGACCTCCCTGTCTCGGCCATCCACTCCATCTATCGGCAGGATCGCGCGAGACTTGAGGGGCGGAGCGGTATTTGAATGCAGTGGAGTTATCTACAAAAGGAAAACGCCACAACTATGGGGGATTGTGGCGAATTCATGGAGGGTAAGCTTGGAACATTGTCGCAACCAGCGTGGAGGGATGGCCACGCCGGTATTCGACTTCAACTGTTCCCCTGTCCTTGCCAGTGGTTGCTTGACCGGACACTCTATGTATCGGCGGGTTCGGCGTGGAACTTAAGGGGAATTGTGCAAAGGGTGCGAATCGCTCGCGGGGCGCGTTGCCTCACGTAGCGCCGGTTTGCGCATGGCCTCAAGAGGCCGTTGCCGGCGAGAGGGGGATTCGGGGACACGTGTTCGCGTCGGGGACTCCGCTCTGAACATGTCCCCGAATCCCGTCGCCCGGGATGCGTGAGGCGCGTTGCTCGCGCGCCATGCCCTTGATACAATGCGGCCGGCAGAGAGAGAGGCCTATGCGCACACTTATCTTCGGAGCGAAAGGGCAACTGGGCCGGGATCTGGTTGCGGAGTTCGAGGAAGCCGGCCCGGTCACGGGCGTGGACTTGCCCGAGGTGGACGTGGCCCAGATGGATCAGGTGCGGGCGGCGGTGGCGGAGTGGCGCCCGGATCTGGTGCTGAACGCGGCGGCGTACACGGACGTGGAGGGGGCGGAGGCGGATCCGCAGGGGGCGTTCCGCACAAACGAGTTCGGGGCGGCCTGCGTGGCCCGGGCGGCGGCCGAGGCCGGAGCGCCGGTGGTCTATTACAGCACCGATTTCGTGTTCAGCGGCGATCACACCACCCCGTACGAGCCCTTCGATCCCGTCGCGCCGCAAGGCGAATACGCCGCATCCAAAGCGGCCGGCGAAACGGCGACGCGCGAGGCGGCGCCGTCTCACTTCATCATCCGCACGGCCTGGCTGTACGGCCCGGGCGGCAACAACTTCGTCGAGAAGATCCTGCGGGCCGCCGCGGAGCGGCCGGTGCTGCGCGTCGTCGAGGACGAGGTGGGCTCGCCGACGCACACCCTCGATCTTGCGCAGGCCACGCGCGCCCTGTGCGGCACCGCGGCCTACGGCACGTTCCACGCGGTGAACGCGGGCTCGTGCTCGCGCTACGAATTCGCCCAAGCCATCCTCGCCCTCGCCGGCCTCGAGACGTCCGTCGAACCGTGCCGGGCGTCCGCGTTCCCGACGAAGGCGCCGCGGCCCGCCTACTCGGTGCTGGCCACGGAGGCGCTCACCGAGGCGTCGGGGTTTGCGATGCGCCCGTGGCACGACGCGTTGCGCGACTACATGGCGCGAAGGGAGGCAACGGCATGACGCGCATGCTCGTCACCGGCGGCGCCGGGTTCATCGGCTCGAACTTCATCCGCTATCAACTCGCGGCGTATCCGGCGCTCGAGATCGTCAACTTCGACAAGCTGACGTATGCGGGCAACCTCGACAACCTGCGCGGCATCGACGACGCGCGCTACAGCTTCGTGCGGGGCGACATCGCCGACGCGGACGCCATCGGGCCGGCCGTCGAGCGGTGCGACGTCGTGGTGAATTTCGCGGCCGGTTCGCACGTGGATCGCAGCATCCTCGGCGCGGACGAATTCATCGAGACGAATGTCACGGGGGTGTACAACCTGCTCGAGGCGGCCCGGCGCCATGGCGCCGAGCGGGTGCTGCTGGTGTCGACGGACGAAGTCTACGGGAGCATCGACGAAGGCTCGTTCAAAGAGACGGATCCCGTCGGCCCGCGCAATCCCTATTCGGCGAGCAAGGCGGGCGGCGAACTGCTCGGCCTGTCGTATTTCCACACCTTCGGCGTGCCGGTGTCGATCTCGCGGGGCTCGAACACCTACGGCCCCTATCAGTATCCGGAGAAGGTGCTGCCGTTGTTCACGACGAACGCCATCGACAACGAGCCGCTTCCGTTGTACGGCGACGGCAGGAACGTGCGCGACTGGCTGTACGTGGACGATCACTGCCGCGGCCTCGACTGCGTGCTCCGCCACGGCGCCCCCGGCGAGATCTACAACATCGCCGGCGAAAACGAGCGCGAGAACATCGCCCTCACCCATCGCATCCTCGAACTCACCGGCCGGGGCGCGGATCTCATCAGGCCCGTGAAGGATCGGCCCGGCCACGACCGCCGCTACTCGATCGACGCGTCGAAACTGAAGGCCCTCGGCTGGCGCCCGCAGATGGACTGGGACGAGGGGATCGCGGCCACCGTCCGCTGGTATCAGGAGAACGAGTGGTGGTGGCGGAAGATCAAGAGCGGCGAGTTTCTCGAATACTACCGACGGCAGTACGCCAACCGGTAGGGGGCGCTACACGAGCGAATCGGGCCGTTCAAAGGCGATAACCACCGCCTCGTCGCCCGCCATCATCCGCCTGGACTGTTCGCCCCGGGGATTCACCTCGAAGCCGTCCGCAGTCCGGACGCCGATCAGGATCGCCGGGTTGTCGTTGCCCTTGCGGTTCGCGAACATGGCCGCGCCCAGTTCCTCGAAGGTCTTGCCGATGAAGGCCTCCGGCACCGGCACGGTGTACACCTCGTTCGTATCGTCCGATTCCCTCAGCAAGTCCCGATACACCCGGCCGAGGCCGTGGTTCAGCGCCGTTTGCGCGAGCAGCATCATGCCGAAATCGGATGCCGACACGATCTCGTCCGCCCCCGCACGGCGCAGATGGCCCACGTTCTGCGGCGACACGCCCTCGACGCAGACATGGGGGCCCGGGCCGTCGGCACCGGCGCACACGGCGCGTGCGGCCATGGCGATGAGGATGGATTTCGCGTCGGCCAGCTCGGCGTCGGCCGGATCGGCCAGGACGATGACGGAGTGGGCCTGGCCCGCGTTGGCCCGGCGGAGGATCGTCTCATTGGCGGGATCGCCCTTGATGAGATACACCTCCTGAAAGGACGGATCGTCGTCCTCGTCGGGGAGTTCGGCGGCATCGACGGCCTCGCTGATGACTACGATGGGGCGCTTGTCCTTGACGACGTCCGCATGGAGTTCGCGGATGATGGGGACGGCCTTGTCGTTCCAGTTGCAGATGACGAAATGGCCCTTGAGGCTGTAGGCAGGCATTTTTCTCTTGCTCCCCAATCGGTTTTCCACCAGGAACGAAGCGATTTCGCCCGTGAACACCGCCACCACGCCCGCGCTCAACACCAGCACGAACACGACGCCGCACTTGCCGGCCCCCGTCTGGGGTTCGCCGCTGTCCATGCCGCTGAAAAGGTAGACGGCGATGTTCCACATGGCCTTGGACATGGAGCCGAACTCGTCGTTGCTCATGCCCTCGGTGAACCGCAGGAACACGGCCGCGGCAACCCAGAGGACGAAGATCGCCACGAGCAATCGGACAAAGGGGTTGCCCCGCATGAGCCGGCGCAGGAGGCGGTGTATCCTGCGAATCACCCTGAGCGTCCTCCCCTTCCCGTCCCCCAATCGTCCTCAGCCGGAATGTACGCACCCGGGCCGCACCTGTCAAGGCCGTTCGCTGCCGGCCGTTCCGAACGCGGGGCGCCGCGGCCCTTCACTGACGGGTGCGGAATCTGCTACATTGTGGTTCGGGTTTCGGTGCCCAACACAGGAGATTCGACGTGAGAACCATCACTTACGCGGCCGAGGTCGCGCTGATCGCCCTCGCCTTGGCCGTTCCGGGAGTTGCCTGCGCCAAGGATTACAACAAGTATGACTTCCACGTGGAGAACGGCGGCCTCATGCGCGGCAAGGACAACTTCACGATCCGCGCCATCGACACGCCCCGCCTCATCGCGCCCGAGACAAGCATCGACGACTTCGCGCGCACCATCGCGCGGCTGGCCGATGTGGGCGCGGACAGCGTGTGCTTCGATCTGTTCGGGTTCGACGAGAAGGGCAAGAGCTTGTCGAGTGAAGCGGTTGAGGCGGTGAACAGGGCGCAGCGGGAGACGAAGGAGTACCGGATGTCCGCGGTTTGCCGGGTATTCGGGGCGGATGCGCCGGAAGATCCGGATTTCCGCATGGCGGCCGTGGCCACCGCGGCCAAGGCGCTCAAGGGCCAAACCAAGGTGGTTTATTGGATTGACGGTCCGGACTGCGCGAAACTCGTGGCCGAATTCCTGAAATACGCGCCCGATGCGGCCGTGGCCGCGCCGGAAGGCGCACCCATGGTGGTGGTGACGTCGGAGGCGGCGGCGCAGGCGGCATCCGGGACGTGCCCGCTGCTGGTAGGGGCGGTGCCCGCGGATCCCCAGGGCAGTCTGAGTTTCGTGGCGCCGGACGTGCCGGCGACGTTCGCCACGCTCGACGAGAAGATGGCGCTGGCGGTCGAGTCGGAGCCGTGGGAGCCGGACAACTCGGGGTTGAGCGAAGAAGAGCGGGCGGACGGCTGGATCGCGTTGTTTGACGGGAAGACGTTCAACGGATGGGTGATCACGGGTTCGCAGGACGGGTTCCGGGTGCGGGACGGCATGATCGAGTGGGTGAAGAGCGGCGGCGGTTCGGTGCGCACGCGGGATCGGTACGAGAACTTCGTGTTGCGGTTCGAGTGGAAAATCGAGAGCGGCGGGAACAGCGGAGTCTACCTGCGGGCGCCGCGGGCGGCGCGGGCCTCGCGGATCGGCATGGAGTTTCAGTTGCAGGGCGACCATGGCAAACCGGTGACGAATAAGGGCACGGGCGCGTTTTACGACGCCCAGGAGCCCCGGCTCAATGCGGGCAAACCGGCCGGCGAGTGGAACACCGTCGAGATCGCCTTGAACGGCACCCACGCCCGGGCCGTGCTGAACGGCCAACTCGTCCAGGATCTGGACATGGCGGGCCACGACAAGCTGAAGCTGCGGCTGCAGCGCGGGTTCATCGCCCTGCAGGATCACAACAACCAGGTAGCCTTCCGGAACATACGCATCAAGCCCCTGTGACGGCCGGTTGGGCACGGGGCCAACCGCCGGGGATGACCGGCGGGGCGCCGGTCCCACACCTGTGACGGCCGGGCCGGGCACGGGGCCAACCGCCTGGAGGCGCGAACCATGACGAATTTCGTTGTTGCGTTGTGCCTGTTGCTGCCCCCCGTCGCCGGGCCCGACACGGCCGGCGCGCCGTTTCTGGCGGGCCTCGTCCAGAGCGAGGAGGGATTCGACGGGGCCGTCGAGGTTGTCGACGTGGCGGAGGACGGCCCCTTCGGGATCGCGACGGTGAACGTGCCCTATCGCGACGTGCACGGGGCGCCGAAGATGGGCCAGGCGCGGCTCGTGGTGCAGCGCAGCGATGTCGAGGAGGGGCCGGTGCCGGCGCTGTGCCACGTCCATTACGAGATGGACGTGAACGGCGCCAAGAAATGGTGCAAGCCGGGTTGGGCGGTGACCACGGCCCATTACGGCGGGGGCGAGGGCGAATACCCCATCGAACTGTTTGTGGGCAACAGCTACAACCTGTCCCGGGCCATCATCCAATGGGTTCGGCGGCTGCCCTTCATCGATCGCACGCGGCTCCACATCGCCGGGGGCAGTGCGGGCGGCTACATGGCCCTCGCCATGGCCGCGGAGTGCTTCCCGGTGACGTCGACCACGGCCGAGATGCCCGTGGTCAACCTGGCCTACAACCTCAACTACCTCGAAGTGAACAAAGGCCCTTCCCAGTATCCGCAACAGAGCAAGGCCACGAGCCCGCTGCCCGTCCTGTGCGCCGTCACCGGGCTGGCGGACTTGTCCTATCAGGTGTTCGGCAAGGATCTCTCGGCCGACACGTGGTATTATCTGAGCCCCATCGCCTACCTGGATCGCATCGCGTGCCCGACGCTCATCGTGTGCTCGACGGGCGACATGCTCGTGCCCCACAGTCAAATGACGCGGAAGTATCCGCGCCCCATCGACGCGGCCCTGTTCCCCGAGGGCTACCAGCGCGACTTCGATGCGCTCACGCTCGTGGACGCGGCCCGCGTCGCCTTCGATGAACTCGTGCCCGCCGAGGATCTCTTCGTCCACGTCGAGCCGGTGCCCGCCGATGCCCCCGAGAACCCGCCGCCCGGGGCGGGGCCCGGGAAGAAGCCGTGGGCCGGGCCGCCGTTCGATCGGCCGTGGTCGCCGGACAAGCAGTGGTCGCTCCTGATCCTCGATGAAGGCCCGCCGCTGCCTCATTCGTCCCACATGCGCCACAACTGGCCCTCCGTGCCCTTGAGCTTCCTTCAAAGTCACCAGCACATCTACTCGGGCGCCGAAATCCTGAGTCCGGCCAAGCTCGATCGCCTCATGGAACGTTATGTGGGCCACGACGACGAGCGCGTCCGCGTGGCCGACGGCACGCCCGCGATCCGCGTGAACTTCGAGGAGCTCGAGCGGCTCGACGTACTCACCGGGCTGCTCGATTACGCGGACATGGGCCAGGCCCACACCCGCCGGCTCAAACGCCTCTACCGCGCCGGGGACTGCAAGCCCTTCGGCCGCTGGCTCACGCTACGGCGCGTCACGCGGGAACGCGATGCCCTGCTCGACACCATGGACTTGGCCCCGGCCCAGGGGGCCGGCCATTGAACGACGCGCCCTCGCCGCCGGCCCGTGTCGTGAGCGCCCTGCGCCGGAGGCTGCTCGCCTGGTATGGGCGCCACGCGCGCGATCTCCCCTGGCGGGGCAGCCGCGATCCTTACGCGATCTGGGTGTCGGAAATCATGCTCCAGCAGACGCGGATCGATCAGGGCACGCCGTACTTCGAGCGGTTCATGGCGGCCTTCCCCACCGTGTTCGATCTCGCCGCGGCCCCCGAGGATCGGGTGCTCAAGCTGTGGGAGGGGCTCGGCTACTATGCGCGCGCCCGCAACCTGCACCGGGCGGCCAAAGGGATTGCGGGCGAACGGGCCGGCCGGTTCCCGGACACAGCCGCGGGGTGGCGCAAGGTGCCGGGGGTAGGCCGCTACACGGCCGGGGCCATCGCCAGCATCGCCTTCGGCGAACGGGCCGCCGTGCTCGACGGGAACGTGATCCGCGTGTTGACGCGCCTCTTCGACATCCGCGCATGCGCCGACGACGCGGCCACCCGCCGGGATCTGTGGGGGCTGGCCGAACGCCTCGTGCCGGTGAAACGCCCCGGCGACTTCAACCAGGCCATGATGGAACTCGGGGCGTGCGTATGCACGCCGAAGGCGCCGCAATGCGCGGCCTGCCCGGCCCGGGCCCTGTGCCGGGCGCACGCCCTGGGTGTCGAAGCGGAGCGGCCGGTGCGGCGGGCCAAGGCGGCCGTGCCGCATCAGGAGGCCGTGGCCGCCGCGATCCGAAAGAACGGGCGCTACCTGCTGGGCAAACGGCCGGGCGGGGGCCTGCTGGGCGGGCTGTGGGAACTGCCGGGCGGCACGGTGGGCCCGGGCGAGAGCCATGCAGGCGCCCTCGAACGCATCCTGCGCGACGAACTCGGCATGGCGGTGCGCGTGGGCGGGTTGGTGGCGTCCATCGACCACGCCTACTCCCATTTCACGGTGACGGTGCACGTATACCGCTGCGCACACATGGGCGGCACGCCGAGTCCGAAGACACACACGGAACTCCGGTGGACGTTGCCGGGCGAGTTCGGCCGGTTCGCCTTCCCGAAGGCCAACCTCAAGGTGCTGCCGCTGCTGTGATCGCAACAAGACGGGGCCGCCGGATTGCCCGACGGCCCCGCACGCGAACGAGTAGCGTCTCTACTTCGCCTTGCCTTCGAGCCAGGCGGCGGCGTCGGTCTCGGCCATGGAGGCCGGTTTGCCCTCGAACTGGACTTTGATCACGGCGATGTCGGGATCCGGGGGCGACTTGGGCAGGCCGCTGAGGACAAGCCGGCCGTTGTGTTCCTGCTTCACCTTGACTTTCTTGCCGGTTGCGAGCAGTTTGGCGGATTTGACTTTGGTTTTGACGAGGGGCACGACGGCCTCTTCGCCCGGCCACCGGAACACGTTGAGGTAGCCCGTGTTGCCCTTGGCCGTCCACAGGCCGATCATGCCGCCGTGGAGGGGGCACCGCTGGGAGCCGTAGATGGCCTCGCCGTTCACCTTGAGCCACTTGCCCATGGCGCGGAGCCGATCCTTCTCGCGGCCGCGGATGGTGCCGTCGGGCCTCGGGCCGACGTTGAGGAGGTAGTTGCCCTCGCCGGCCGCGGCGATCACGAGGTTCTGGAGAAGCTGGGTGGTCGTCTTCATGTTGGGGTTGTTCCGGATGTACCCCCAGCCGCACGAGTCGCCGATGGTCATGCACGATTCCCACCCCCGGCCGGGTTTCGAGGCGGTGACGTGCTGCTCGGGCGTATCGAGGTCTTCGTCGATGCCCGATCGGTTGTTGATGATGAGATGAGGCTGGAGCTCGCGCGCCATGGCGTTCACCTTCTTCGAGTTCCAGAACTGGGCGAGGGTCTTGCCCTCGGGCAGGTTGGGCACCCAACCGCCGTCGTACCACAGGACGTCGATCTTGCCGTAGTTCGTCATGAGCTCGCGCACCTGGGCCTCGTACTGGCCGGCCATTTCCTTGGCGCTGTCGGGATGCTTCTCGGGCATCCAGTATCCGGGGTAGCGCCAGTCGAGAAGGGAGTAGTAGAAGCCGATCTTGATGCCCGCTTTGCGGAAGGCCTTGACGTACTCGGCGACGAAATCGCGTTTGGCCCGCGTCTTCACCGAGGTGAAATCGCTCACCTTGCTGTCAAACAGGCAAAACCCGTCGTGGTGGCGCGTGGTGAGCACGGCGTACTTCATGCCGGCGCCGGCGGCCACCTTGGCCCAGGCGGTTGCGTCGAACTTGCCCGGGTTGAACTTGCCGGCGAGCTTGGCATACTCGGCCTTCGGGATGCGCTCCTGGAACATCACCCATTCGCCCCGGCCCGGGATGGCGTACAGGCCCCAGTGAATGAACAGGCCGAACCGGGCCTCGTGGAACCACTTCAACCGTTCGACGTCGCTCAGCGTCTTCTTTGTTGCCATGACTCGTCCTCCGGGGGTATGGACTACCCCTCCTTCCGCAACTCGGATTTCAGTACTTTGCCAATCGCGTTCACGGGCAGCGTCTTGCGAATCTCGACATACCGCGGCACCTTGAATCGCGCCATTTCGTTCCGCGCCCAGGCGATCACGTCCTCGGGCGCCACATCCACTTTGGGCACGGGAACCACGAAGGCCTTGATCTCTTCGCCGAACTTGTCATCGGGCACGCCCACCACGGCCGCGACGGAGATGTCCGGGTGGCTCATGAGAACCTCCTCGATCTCGCGCGGATACACGTTGACGCCGCCCCGGATGATGAGGTCTTTGGTTCGATCGACGATGTAGAAGTAACCGTCCTCGTCCTGCTTGCCGACATCGCCGGAGTGGAACCAGCCGCCCCGGAGCGCCTGATCGGTGGCCTCGGGGTGTTTGTAGTAGCCCTTCATGACGTTGTGGCCGCGGATCACGATCTCGCCGGCCTCGCCGACGGGCAGCTCATTCATCTCCTCGTCGACGATACGCATTTCGACGCCCCACACCGGCTCGCCGACGGAGCCGGGCTTGCGCGGGCGGCCGGTGCGGTGAAACGACGCAACAGGCGAGGTCTCGGACAGGCCGTATCCTTCGAGGATAACGACGTTAAAGCGTTCCTCGAACTGGCGGAGGATGTCGACGGGCATGGCGGCGCCGCCCGACACGCCGACGCGGAGGGTGCCGGCGATCTTGTCGAGATCGAACGAGTCCGCCTCGGGGCACTGGAGCAGGGCGCGATACATGGTGGGGACGCCGCAGAAGAGCGTCGCGTTTTCCTCCTGAAACAGGCGGAGCACGTCGGACGGGTTGAAGCGGGGCAGGAGCACGGCCGTGGCCCCCGCCAGGAACACCATGTTCATCTGGGTGGTCTGGCCGAGGGCGTGAAACAGGGGCAGGGCGACCACGGTGATGTCGTCCTCGTTGGCGCGCACGAGATCGCGGCTGACGAGGGCGTTCATGACGAGGTTCGAGTGGGACAGTTCGGCGCCCTTGGGCCGGCCGGTGGTGCCGGAGGTGTACATGATCACGGCCGTGTCGTCGGAACGCGTCGGCACCGTCTCGATGCCCTGTTCGTGCTCGAACACAAGCCGGCCCAGGGTATCCGTGCCGTCGATGGGCGACGGCCCGCCGGGATCGACGGTAATCATCCAGAAGCGATCGCAGGCGGCCACGTCGTTGAAGGCCGCCCATCCTTCGTGGCCGATGGGGTTCTGCTCGGTGCCCTCGAAGCAGAAGAAGGCGCGCGCGTCCGAATCCTCGAGGAGAAAGGCCAGCTCCCGCCGCTTGAGGAGCACGTTGATCGGCACGACCACGGCGCCCGCCTTGAGGATGCCGTAATACACGATGGGGAAGTAGGGGATGTTGGGGCAGCACAGGGCCACCTTGTCGCCACGGTGGATGCCGGCGGCGCGGAGGCCGCTGGCGACTTGGGCGGCCAGCGCGTCCACCTCGGCGTAAGACAACCGGAACGGATCGAGCACCACGGCGGTTCGTCCTGGAAACTCGCGGGCACTGCTTTCCAGGAGCGTGGCGAGATTGAGCATGATTCCCCTTCCCTGCATTGGGCACCGTTCAGTGGAAAGCGATTCTTCCACCAACCGGGGGACCGTGTCAAGGAGCCTGTCCGGGAGCGGGCACGTAGGGCGTGCGGGGCGCGAGCAATTCGTCGACGGCGCGCAGGACGGGCGAGTCGGCGTCGGATTCGATGAAGTCGACGTGGCCGTCCATGAAGAGCACGTGGCGGCCTTCGGCGCCGTCCTTGCCGAGGCCCGTTTCGAAAACAACGGGCATCTCGGACTGGCCGTACGCGGTGGCGGCGGGATTGTTGATGTCGGTGATCATGAAGCGCTCGATGCCTTCCCGCAGGCGGTACAGGGGCTCCCCGTCGGTTCTGAGATCGGTGGGGGCGTCCGGCCGGCGGATCTCGGTTTCGCGGCGCGCGAGCACCTGCACCTCGGACGCATCGCGCACGGCCCAGCCCGTATACACGTAGCTCTGCGCCGTGATCCGGGCGATGGCCTCCCAGTCCGGCGGCGTCTGGGCGCCGGCCCGCTGGATTTCGTCGACGAGGGCGTCCGCATCGGGGAGGGAGGGGTTGACGAGCAGGCTCAGATCCGTGAGGTATTCCGGATACAGCACGCGCACGTCAAGCGTCCAGACGCCGTTGTACGGGGCGAGGGGCGGAAGCAGTTCGCCGCGGCTCTCGTTGGCGTACATTTTGAGGGCCATGCCCACTTGCTTGAGGTTGGTCTGGACGGTGGCGCGGCAGGCCGCTTCGCGCGAACGGGACAAGGCGGGCAGCACCAGCACGGCCACGATCACCACGGCCGCGGCGGCCAGGCCGTATTCGATGGCCCGGCGGCCCGCCGTGGCCCGGCGCGGTGCGCGCGCTTCGTCGAGCCGGTGCATGACGGCCGCGGCGAGGTCGCGCGAGGGCTGCTCCGCGGGGAGCCTATCGAGGGCATCGAGGGCGGCGCGCTCGGCATCGAGGGCGGCACGCCACTCGGCGGACTCGGCGAGCCGCTGCTCGAGCCCGCTGCGGGCCCGGGCGCTGAGCGTATCGAGCAGGTAGCCGCGGAGCAGGGCGCGCGAGGCGCCGTCCGGGCGTCGTGTCGATTCGCCGTTCATGCTTGGGCCTCCTCGAGTTCGCGCATGAGCGCGCTCACGGCCTTGTTCATGCGCGATTTCACCGTGCCGACAGGGATCCCGAGGGCGCGGCCGATCTCGCCGTAGGGCATGCCGTCGTAGCGCGCCATGAGGAACACGGCGCGCTGTTTGACGGGCAGCTTGGCCACGGCCGCCGCAAGCCGCTCGGCGAGTTCGGCTTCGCGGGCCCGCTCGCCGGGCCCGGGCAGCGTAGACGCCGCGCGGTCGATCGGGGCGGGCCCATCTGCAAACGACTCGCGGTCGAGCGAGACGGTGCGGCGCCGGCGGGCCCGGCGCAGGTGATCGCGGCACGCGTTGGTGGCGATCCGGTAGAGCCACGGCCGGAAGGGCGCGCCCGCGCGGAACCGATCCAGGTGCCGGTATACGCGGAGGAAGGTTTCCTGAAACAGATCCTCGGCGTCGGCCCGGTTCGCCACCATGCGCACGATAAAACTGAACAACCGGGGCTGATACCGCGTGACAAGCGTGTTGAACGCGTCCCGGTGGCCGTCGCGGCAGCGCGCGACGAGTTCCTCGTCGCTGGGCTGCGGCGGCGTCTCATTCTTGTACTGCGAATACGTTTCAACCGGGCTCAAGGTTCACGCCCCCGCGCGCCGCGGCAGCGGGCCGGACGCGCGTCACACAAGCAGGCCTGTCGGATCGGACGGAAAAGCGGGCGGGCTACAGGGCCCCGATCCGCTTGGCAAGTGCCTTGGCCAGTTTCTCGGCGTCCCGAAGCCGCTCATGCTGCACCATGACGCGGATGATGGGTTCCGTGCCGGAGGGCCGGATGACGGCGCGGCCCGCCTCGCCGAGTTCGGCCTCGGCCTCCTGGCGGACTTGATCGAGGGCTTCGGGCGAGGGCCGCCGCTTCTTGTCGAGGGGCACGGTGGCATGGGCTTCGGGCAGGGGGCGGTACGGCGCGGCCAGCACCGAGAGGGGCTGATCCTTCCGCACCATGATGGCCAGCACGTGCAACGCGGCGATGAGCGCGTCGCCGGTGACGTTGTGTTCGAGGAGGATGACGTGGCCGGAGGATTCGCCGCCGAGGTTATAGCCGTGGGCGCGCATGGCCTCGACGACGCAGCGATCGCCGACGTTGGTGCGGAGCACCTTGCCGCCGTAGGGGGCAAGGGCGCGTTCGAGCCCGCCGTTGGCCATGATCGTCGTGGCGACGGTGTGGCCGGGGAGCGCGTCGTGTTCGAGCATGTCGATGGCGAGGAGGACGAGGAGGGCGTTGCCGTCGAGCATCCGGCCCTCTTCATCGGCCATGAGCACGCGGTCGCCGTCGCCGTCGAAGGCGACGCCGACGTCGGCGCGCTCGCGGATGACGGTGGCGCGCATTTCCTCGGGCTGGGTGGATCCGTAGCCCTCGTTGATGTTGCGGCCGTTGGGCCGATCGCCGATGGCGATGACGTCGGCGCCGAGTTCCGAGAGGGCCATGGGCCCGACCTTGTAGGAGGCGCCGTGGGCGCAGTCGCACACGATCCGTAGGCCGTCGAGCCGCATGCCTTTCGGGAAGGTGGCTTTGGCGAACTCGATGTAGCGGCCGACGGCGTCGTCGATGCGGCGGGCCGTGCCGATCTGCTCGGCGGTGGGCCGGATGTTATCGATATCGCCCGAGGTGACGAGCCGTTCGATCTCTTCCTCGACTTCGTCGGCGATCTTGAATCCGTCGCGGCCGAAGAACTTGATGCCGTTGTAGTGGAAGGCGTTATGGGACGCCGAGATCATGATCGCGGCGTCGCAACGGAGGCTGCGCATGATGTACGAGACCCCTGGCGTGGGCAGCGGCCCGACGAGGAGCACGTTGACGCCCATCGAGCAGAGGCCGGCGGTGAGCGCGTTTTCGAAGAGGTAGCCGGACAGGCGGGTGTCCTTGCCGATGAGGACGGTGTGGGTTTCGTTGCCGTTCTGGAAGATATGGCCGGCCGCGCGGCCGATGCGCAGGGCCATCTCGGCCGTCATGGGCCAGTTGTTGGCCACCCCGCGGATCCCGTCCGTGCCGAACAGTCGTTCAGTCATCGCGCCCCCGCTTGATAATCGCGTCGCTCATTCGGGCTACGCGGGCCATGGCGCGCACGTCGTGGACGCGCACCGCGTCGGCCCCGTTGCACACGGCGACCGCAACCGTCGCCGCAGTCCCCTCCATCCGCTCCTGAACGGGCAAATCGAGGACTGCACCGATGGTAGACTTGTTTGAGGTACCGATCAAGATGGGCCGGCCGAGCCGCTTGAACTCGGCGAGCCGGCGCAGGATCGTCAGGTTGTGGTCGACGGTTTTGCCGAAGCCGAACCCGGGATCGAGCCAGATGGCCTCCTCGCGTACGCCCTCGGCGACGGCAAACGCCATCCGTTCCTCGAAAAACGCCGCAATATCGTCGATCACGTCGTCGTAGCGGGGATCCCGCTGCATGGTGCGCGGGGCGCCCTGCATGTGCATGAGCACGCAGTGGCAGCCCGCCCCGGCCACCACGGCGGCCATGTCCGGATCGCCCCGCAACGCCGTGATATCGTTCACCATGGACACGCCCAGGGCGAGGGCGCGCCGGGCCGTCTCGGCGTGGTACGTGTCGATGGACACGGGGGTCGGAAGGGCCTGGAGCCGCTCGCACACGGGCAGCACGCGCGCCATCTCTTCGGCGGGCGGCACGGGCTCGGCCCCGGGCCGGGACGACTCGCCCCCGATATCGAGGAGGTCGGCGCCGTCGGCGGCGAGGGTCTGGGCATGGGCGACGGCCTCGGCGGGCCCGGCGAGCCGGCCGCCGTCGTAGAAGGAATCGGGGGTGACGTTGACGACCCCCATCACGAGGGTCTTCTGCCCCGCGCCCACTTGCAACGTCTCAGTTTCCATGGGTTTACGCCGTGCCCGGAACGACCTCGCCGGGACTCACGTCATTGACGTCCGGCTCCTCGGGCGGGGCCGGTTCCGAGTCAGCGGCCTTCTTGGGCGCTTCTGTGCACGAGGGTTTCTGGTCGCGCGGCGGGAGGAGGTTTTCGCCGCCCACGCGGCGGATAATGTCGTCGAGTTCGTCGGCCTCGAGGGTTTCCCGATCCACCAGGGCGTCGGCGATGGCGGTCAGCACGGCCCGGTTCTCGGTAACGATCCGGCGCGCGTCCGCGTAGCCGTCTTCGAGGATCTTGTGGATCGCCTTGTCCACGGAGGAGGCCGTCTCCTCGCTGAAATCGCGTTCCCGGACGAAGTCGCGGCCGAGGAAGACCTCGGTGCTGCCGCCGAACGAGATGGGGCCGAGTTCGCTCATGCCCCACTGGCACACCATGGCGTGGGCGAGTTCCGTGGCCCGCTTGAGGTCGCTGGCGGCGCCCGTCGTGAACTCGTTGAACTCGACCTCCTCGGCGGCGCGCCCGCCCATG
>JAFGTL010000040.1 GCA_016934125.1 Candidatus Hydrogenedentota bacterium | reverse complement strand
GCCGGAGCGGGTGCGATTGACGTACAACGCCCAGGGACGGCCCGAGTTAGCGGACGAGACGGCGCCGGACGGGCTGCGCTTCAACGTATCGCACTCGGGAGCGCTGGCGCTTGTGGCGGCGACACGGGGCCGGGCGATCGGCGTGGATATCGAGCAGGTGCATGAACGGGCCGCCGCCATGGGGATCGCGCGGCGGTTCTTCTCGCGGGAAGAGGTGGCGGCGCTTCGGGCGCTGCCCGCCGAAGCGCGCCGGGTGGGGTTCCTGAACTGCTGGACGCGGAAGGAGGCCTACATCAAGGCGAAGGGGCAAGGGCTGTCGCTCCCGCTGGACAAATTCTCGGTGACGCTCGCGCCGGGCGATCCGCCGGCGCTGCTCCGCACACAGGATGATCCGGCCGAGGCCGGGCGTTGGGCGCTGCACGCGATCGATGCCGGCCCGGGCTATGTGGCCGCCGTGGCGGTCGAGGGGCACGGGCTGCGGATAGAGGTGATAGACTGGGGCGCGGCGTAAGCGCCGGCGCACACCCGGGCTACTGCTGGCAGTCGCTCACGTTCAGGTTGCAGCCCGGATCGGCTTCGATGCCGCTCTGTTGGTTGCCGGTGAGATCGCAGCGCTCAAGGGTGCCGGCGCCGGCGCCCTGGATGACCACCCCGGAACCCCCGTTACAGGACACGGAACAGCCGCGAAGGGCGAGGTGCGCGTCGCTCACGAGCAGGCCGTGCTTGGCGTTGCTGCGAACATCGCAATCGTTGAACGTACCGCGCCCGCCCGCGTAGAGGTAGGCGCCGCGGCCTTGGCCGCCGAGGATGCGGCAGGCGTCCAAAGTGAGCGAACTGTCCTCGGCGATGCGGATGCCGTCGAGCCGGTGGCCGCGGATCTCGCAGCGTTCCAGGGCGGCGGCGGCCTGTGCGAAGGCGAACACGCCACTGGCGTTTCCGTCCCGGATGGTGCAGTCGCGGAACACGGGACGGGCCTTTTCGCTCACGGCGACACAGGCCTTGGCGTGCGAGTGGATGTCGCAGTGCTCGAAAAGGGGCTGGGCGTCTTTGCACACGTGGACGCCAAGATGGGCCCCATCGTGGATGGCGCACCGGATGAAGGCGGATTGGGAACCGCCGCTGATCTCGACGCAGGCGGCCTGATGGTTGTGGATCCGGCAGCCTTCGAACCGGCCCTGGCACCCGCCGAACGCGACGATTCCGCTGGCTTTGCCCTCGCAGATATCGCAGTTGTGGAAAGCGGCGTCGCTCCCGTTGCTGATCAGGACGCCGGCCAGGGCGGCGCCGCGGATCGTGACGCCATCGAGCGTGCCTTGGGCGCCGTTGTCGGCGAGAAAGCCGACTTCGCCGTTCTCGAAACTCCCCCCCTGCACGACGGGCACGGCGCCGGGCCCAATGCCCGCGAGACAGGCCCCGGACGAGGCGGACAGGTGGCACGCATCGAGGACAAGGCGCCCCTGGCGGAGGTGCACCGTGTGGACGGTGCGCGCGGGGCAGGCCTCGGACATGCCTTGGCAGGCCAGGTGGGACACGGTGGCATGATGGGTGTCGACGGTGATGCACGGCCCGTCGGCGGCAACGAGGACGACTTCGCCGGACTCGGAGTCGGCGTCGAGCTGCACGGGTTTGTCGATCACGACGGACTCGGTGTACCGGCCGGGACGGATAAGGATTCGGGCCTCGGCCGGGGCGAAATCGATGGCCTCCTGTATGGTGGCGTAGTCGCCGTCGCCAGTCGGCGAAACGACGATCGTGGCTTGGGGACTTGCATCACCCGGAAACCGGCTTACGGTAGTGTCGGAGCCGTCCGTCAAGCCGATGGCGGCCTGAAGCGGGGAGGCGGCGCCTCCTGACGAGGCGGCGCCTGAACCGGCCTGGTTCTCGCGGCCGGCCGAGGAGTCCCCGGGGGTTGTGCCGTCTGAGCTCATCGCGTCTCCTCGCCGATGCCCGCCTGTTGGGCATTCGCAGCGCCGACATCTTCTGCATAGAGTTCGGACCCAGCCTCTGAGGAGCAGGCCTCACGGAGAGCCTTCTTCAGTGCCTGGCGGAACTCGCCGGCGTCGGCGTAGCGCTTCCGGGGATTCGTGGCGAGCGCCTTGTCAATCACCGCCGCGACGTCCGGAGCCAGCGGAACGCCGCATTGGGTGATGGGGGTGGCATCGGCCTCGAGCACGACGTTGAGGGGATCGGCGTCGGGCCCGGCCAGGCGCGGGAAGGCGCCGGTCAGCATGGTGTAGAAGGTGGCGCCGGCACTCCAGACATCGCTCACGGGCTTGACGTAGCGGAAACTGGTAACCTGCTCGCGGGGGACGTAAGAGAAAGTGCCGCTGTAGCCCTGGGTGGCGGTGAGACCGCTGAATCCGGCGCGTTCGAAGTTCTTGGCGAGGCCGAAGTCGCTGACTTTGGGCCGCCAGACGCCGTCCTCTTCGTGAATGAGAATGTTGTTGGGATTGAGATCGCGGTGAACGAGCCCCTTCTCATGGGCATAGGCGAGCCCTTTGAGAACCTGGAGCATGATGGGCGCGGCAATCCGGAGGGGCACTCTGCCGCCGCGTTTGTCGATGAGGGTGCTCAGGCTGCCCTTGTTGCAGTACTCCATCACGAAGAAGAAGGCGCCACCGGTTGCGCCGCCTTCGATGAAGCGGACGATGTTGGGGTGTTCGAGATCGCGGAGGGTGTCCATCTCCCGCAGAAACGCCTGGCGCGCGCGTTCGTCGACAACCACTTTGGCCAGCATCACCTTGAGGGCAACGCGCGCGTCGTCGTCCATGCGACGCGCCAGATACACGGCGCCCATGCCGCCGCGGCCGAGGGGCCGTTCGATCTCGTAGTCTTCAAGCTCGCCCTGGATGAGCATCCGCTCCTCGGCCTCGTTCGGGGCGTTGCGCTGCCGGAGGAGCCGAAGGGGATCTTCTGCGGCATCCTGGCGGCACTGGGCACAGATGTACTCGCCGTCCTCGCCGGCATCGGCCTCCCGGGAGACATCGCGGCCGCACTGCTGGCACTGGACTCGAACGGCCGGCCCGGTGCGTTCGATGGCGACACGAAACACGGTTTCGCCGACGCGGATGGTGTCGCCGTCGGAGAGATCGAACTGGGGATAGGCGCGCTCGGCGCCTTGATCGGGGCTTTCGCCCTGGAGGCGGCCGCCGCACTTGTCGCCGTTGACGAAGGTGCCGTTCATGCTGCCGAGGTCGCGAAGGCGCGCCTGGGGCGGGTTGGCCTCGAGGATGAAGTGGTGGCGGGACACGAACCCGTCGCCCGAAATGTGGACGTGACAGTCGGACTTGCGCCCGAACAGGAACGTGTCGTGTTCGGCGAAGTCGAATTCGCGGCCCGACATGGGACCTTCAACAATAGTCAGTTTGACTCTACCTGCCATGCGGTGATGCGCTTGCCTCCCGTTCCTCGGCCGCCCTGCGGCGGCATGCTCCGGCCTGCCCGAAGGATGCTGGGGCGAGCCGCCCCGGCCCGCATTGTAGCACAATGGGGGGTGCGGGCAAACGGCGGCCCCCATCTAGGCGCATGCCCCGCGGCACACGTGGACGCAACGGCGAATGGTGTCGAGTTCATACCGGAGTGAGTTGATTCTGATGAGCAATTCATCATAATCGCCGTACTTCACGGCTAATGCCTGCTCCAGGTCGCGCATGGCAACCCGCAATCGGAGAACCTGTTTGCTGCTCATTGTCCCTCTCCCTGCGCGGCCCCTCGGGCCGAGCTTGCTGCCTGTCGACGTCCCGACGGCGTCGAATGCGGACAGAGGGAGCAACCGGCATGCCGGGACTGCGAGTGGGTGCGTGGCGGCCGCGTCTTGGCCTGTAACCACCTGCTTTTCAGCGCCTTACAACTCGCATGCGGTCGAGGTGCGTGGGCGGGGCAACGGGAGAGGGATGGGCGGCAGGGGGCTTGTGAACAGGGCTGTGACCGAACTGGGACAAAACTCCGCTCAGAT
>JAFGTL010000591.1 GCA_016934125.1 Candidatus Hydrogenedentota bacterium | reverse complement strand
CGGAGCATAGTTTACACTTTGGACCGGGAACATGGTTTACACTTGCGCTGTATGTTTGGTCATGGAATCTCAGGTTCCCGTGGTTGTACACAATTGTGGCACAGCCGCCCCCGGCTGTGGCTCTTTGTTCCGGGCCCCGACGCCGAAACTCACAGCCGAGGGCGGCTGTGCCACAACAAGGCACGGAACATCCTCTGAGATCGACAGGCGATGGCGCGCCGCCAGGCGCGGCGCGCGCCTGTCCCACACCAGAATCGCCGTCTTGACTTGTCCCCTTCCGGCTTGGTGGCCTTGGTGACTTGGTGGTCATGATTTACTCACGGCCTATTGAACCACCAAGGTCTTGCTCCGATCCGTGTGATCCGTGTAGTCCGTGGTCATCCCTTCTGCCACATCCGCAATCATCACATCATCTCGTCCCGTCATCCGTCATCTTCGCAGACTGGCCGAGGTGTGAGCGGGCGCGGGCGGGAAACCGCACCGGAACGGGGTGGGCCTCTTGTGCTGCAGCCAACATGGCGGAACAAGTTCTGCCCTACCGGGCCGCCTGGTTCACAAACCGCCCCGGCCGGGGCTATACTCGGGACACCAGACAGCCCGGAAACGTGACAAAAGGGGGACGCAATGATCGCAGTGCCCAGGCGGCTGGCGCGCCTTGTCCTGGTGGCCGCCCTTCTCGTCGCGGCGGGCGCGGGTTGCTCCCGGTTCCGGCCGCCGAAGAAGGTGACGCCGGTGCAACGCACCATGACCACCACCGGCTACTGCAAGTGCCGCAAATGCTGTGGATGGCGGCGGACGTGGTATGGGCGCGCCGTATACGCCTACGGGCCCAATAAGGGCAAACACAAGCGCGTCGGCGTGACGGCCAGCGGAACCAAGGCGAAACCGGGCACCATCGCCGCCGATCCGGCCCGCTATCCCTTCGGCACCATCATGTACGTGCCCGGCTACGGCTATGGGCGCGTCGAAGATCGCGGCAGCGCCATCCAGGGCGAGCACATCGATCTCTTCTTCAAGAGCCACGCCGAGGCCCTGGCGTGGGGGACGCAAAAGAAGGAAGTCGCCGTGTGGTTTCCGCGCGGCAGCCCCTGACGCCCACGGCAGCCCCTGACGCGTACGGCAGCCCCTGACGCCCTTACTTCGCCTTGGCCTGCTTGATGTGGCGCTCCATCTCCCGCTTCACTTCCCGCTCGCGGATGGTGGCGCGCTTGTCGATGCTCTGCTTGCCCCGGCACAGCCCCACTTCGACTTTCACCTTGCCGCGGACGAAATAGAGCCGGAGGGGAATGAGGGTGAGGCCCTTCTCGGCCACCTGGGCGCCCAGCCGCCGGATCTCCCGCTTGTGCATAAGGAGCCGGCGGGGGCGTTCGGGATCGTGGTTGTAGATGTTGCCCTTCTCGTATGGGGCGATGTGGGCGCCCACCAGCAGCAGTTCGCCGTGCTCGACGTCGGCGTAGCTGTCTTTGAGGGTGATCGTGCCCTCGCGGAGCGACTTCACCTCGGTGCCGCGCAGTTCGATGCCCGCCTCGAACCGCTCGAGCACGTGGTAATCGCGCCGTGCCCGGCGGTTGGTGACTATCACCTTCTCGGCCATTGTTGTTCTCTGCGCTGCCGCTATTTCCGCCGCGGGCCCCAATCGGGCCCCTGGCACGGCAGATCGAGGGCGGGCACGCGGCGCGCCTCGAGGCTCGCCACGTTCACCGTCCACAGCGCCGTCGTGCCCGTCCGCGTCGAGGCGAACACGACGTGACGCGAATCGGGCGACCAACTCGGGCTCTCGTTGCTCCCGGGCGACGCCGTGAGCCGCCTCGGGTTCTTCCCGTCGGCATCCATCATGTAGATCTCGAGTCCTTCGCCGCGCCGCTCGACCACGTACGCGATCGATCTGCCATCCGGCGACCACGCGGGATCGTAGGAGCGCCCGCCCTGGTAGGAGAGCCGCGTCACGCCGCTGCCGTCCGCGTTCATCGCGTAGATCTGGGCCGATCCCGCCCGCTCGCTCACGAAGGCGATCCGGCTCCCGTCCGGGTGAAACGAGGGCGACGTGTCCATGGCCCGGTTGTCGGTGAGGCGCCTCGGATTCGAGCCGTCCCGGTTGACGAGGTAGATCTCGGCGTTGGCGTCTTTGCTGAGCACAATCGCCAGCCGCTTGCCGTCGGGCGCCCAGGCCGGCGCCACGTTCAGGCCGACGCTTTTCGACAGGGGCACGCTGCTGCCCGTATCGAGATCGAGGATGTAGAGGAAAGGGAACCGATCTTTGAACGACACGTAGGCGATCTTGCGGCCATCGGGCGAAAACTGCGGCAGAATCGACACGGAATTGTGCTTCGTCACCTGCACCAGGTTGACGCCGTCGTAATCGGACACGTAGATCTCTTTGCTGCCCGTGGGCCCGCCGCTGAAACACAACTGCGACGAGGCCACGCCCGGCACGCCGGTGAGGGCGCGTACGATCTCTTCGGAAAACTGGTGTCCGGCCAGGTGGAGCGAACCCGCCTCGGGCTTCATCCGGACGCCGACGACGGTTTGGGCGGCGTAGAGATCGAAGAGGCGGCAGTCGACGAGGTAGGCGCCGTCTTCCTGGTAGAGGTAGCAGTGCACGAGGAACTCCGCGTTGGTGGCGCGCCATGCATCGAAGTCGATCTGCGCCGCGTCGCTCGTGAATCCAACGAAATCGGGCGGATACTGGTGGGGGAGCAGCACCGTGAACAACCCCGTGAAATCGAGATCATAGCGCAACAGCGCCGCCATCTTCTGGCCGAGGGCCTCGAGGCCCGGGGCCGTGGCAAACGGCGGCACGGCGATGGCGATCCCCTCCTCGCGCCCCTTGACGACGACGTCGCTCACGGTCTCCTGCGCCCATGCAGGGATCCCCAGCACAAGGATGGCGCCCACCACGATCAGGCAAATGGCTCTCACGGATTCCCCTCCTGAAGTCTACTGCACAGGAACAAATGTGTACACAACCTGCACTTCCGGCTCGGCATATTCTTCCGGCAACGGCGGAAACGGCGCCGCCTGCTTGATCGCCCGCACCGCCGACGCACCCACCGCCGGATCCCGCGCCGGCTTCACGATCTGCGGCGTCCCGATGAGCGCGCCCTGCCGATCGATCCAGAAGGATACCATGGCTGCGTTCGCATCCGGATCGATCCGAATGCCCGCCGGCACCCGCCATGCCCCCTCAACCTTGCGCTTCACCAGCCGCCCCCAGTATCCCAGCACGCTCGGCAGTTCCTCCGGCATCGACACGCCCGGCTGTGCCGGCTCCGGCTTCGGCTCGGCCTTGGG
>JAFGTL010000590.1 GCA_016934125.1 Candidatus Hydrogenedentota bacterium | reverse complement strand
GTCGCCCTCGCCGTAGAGCAGGCCCATCACGATGTACGCCCCGTTCAGCTTCGCGTCGATGTTGAACGGATTGCCCGGTGCGCAGTCCACGTCGTCCTGCCACCTGTCCTCGATCCGCTGCCACACGGCAAGCCAGTCGCCCGGCTGTTCCCGGTGCCACGCCACCACGTCCGAGATGCATTGGTGATAGAGCGATTCCTCGGGGATGCACGCCAGCCCCGCCGCCACGACCTTGGCCACGTCATCGGACTCGAAATAGGCCGCCGCGTACATGCCCGCCACGAACATGCCCGCGTACACGCCGTCGCCGTAGTTCATGATGTGGCCGAACACGTCGCACAGCCGGTTCGACTCGCCGGGCAGGCCCGGACACAGGATCCCGAACAAGTCCGCCTCGATCTGGAAGTCGATATCGTCGGCGTGCCGGTTGTACTCGGGATGGCCCGACTGGGGCGGCAGGATGCCGCGCCGCACGTTCTCGCGCCCGGCCAGGTTGGCGTGCCACAAGGGATACTGGGACGCCGCAAACGCGCGCCCCGCCTGCTCGGGCGTGATGGCCGGGCCGTGGGCGAGGAGCGCATCGAGAAACGTCATCTCGACGTAACAGTCATCCTGGCCGATGGCGTCCGCGACACGCTCCGGCCGCCACGGCTCGAGGGGTTCCGTGATGGGCTTCCCGTTCGACTTGAACTCGTAGGGCGCGCCGTAGCACACGCCGATCATCTGCCCGGCCCACGCCCCCTTGCACTTGTCGATGTACTCGTCCTTGCTCAACGCCGCCGCACCGGCCGGCCCAGCCAGCCCTACGACGACAGCCGCCAGGATGAACGCGCCTCGCACTCGCATGGAACAGGTTCCTCCTCTTCAGGGCCGATTGCCGGGGGTTCCGAACACACGCCGGACGCCCGGCCGGGAATGACGCGGATCGGGCTCAGAATCGCCCAAACCCGCATGGGGATTCAAGCCGGTATGGTATACTTTTCGTAGGCTGCAAACGGTTCGGAATGAACGTCATGGAGCTTCGGTTCGTCAAAACGCGGTTCCGGCCCGGCTACTTCTTCTACGAGGGCCGCTGGCTCGTCGACCGCCGGGTATTGCCCGACCGCCGCGTCAACGCCGAGGAGACGCGCAAGCACGCGAGCAAGCGCCAGATGGTGCGCCGGGCCGCGGATCGCGCCATGATCAGCTTCGTCACCTACCACGGCCCGGTGGCGCCCGTCCAGTTGGTGACGGGGTCGCCGGCGGGTTTCGAAGCCTTTGAATGGGAACTGGTTATGGAGTCACTACGACGCGCCCGACGTAAATTGAGGCCGGATCGACGGGACTTCCCGGCTCCCGTTCATCATCGTGCTGTGAGTACCAACTGATGAACAGGGCCGGCGCGTCTTCCTTCTCCGAGGCGGGATCCACAAGCAGGCCGGGATAGGACGTATCGCCTGCGCTCGGCAGCGTCATCCCTTCCACCAGCGCGCCGTCTGCATACTCCCAGAGCCGCGTCACCCATTCGCCGTCGCGCTGCCCCCGGCCCGCCACGAACCGGCGCCCCCGCCACACAACCGTGGCCGGACTGTGCACGAGCGTGTTCAAGGGCGTCAGGTTCCACGCGTCGAGGCCGGGCGTGCTCCGGGAGAAGACGGCGTGGCCGGGGGCGCGGCCGCTCCGGGTGATCATGGCGATCCCGCCGTCTTCGGGAAACCACATGGCCGATTCGCCCAAGTCGCCTTCGTTCGCGATGGTGCTCACGAACTCCCACGCCACACCGTCGACGGAACGAAGCAGGCGCAGTTCCCTGTGGGCGGGTTTGGGCCGGAAGGCCTGGTATGCGGCCGAGTAGAAGAGCCCGTCGTGCACCTCGACGCGCCACAGCCACCACCCGGGCTCATAGACGCCCTGCACGGCGGCCCACGTGGTGCCGTCCCGGGTTGTCGCAACATGGGATCGGACGGCGCCCCGGCCCGGGGTGCCGTGGCCGGGATCGTGGCGGAGATCCCACACGCCGAAGTAGACGAACAGGGTGTCGTCCTTCACCGCGAAATGGGGGTCGCGGTCGTCGCCGAAGGTGTCCAACGTGCCGCAGGGCTCCCAGTGCTTGAGGTCGGCGCTTCGCAGGACGCGTATCGTGCCGTCCATGGAGCCATGGGATTGGCCGTTGCGGAAACAAACGTAATACGCCCCCCGCCACTGCACGAGATCCGTGAACGCATTGTGCCGGCCGTCTCCGAAGGCTTTCACCATCCAGTCGAGGGTTGCCCCACCCCCTTGGGCCGCGGCGCGGGCCGACGGCATCGTCAACAGCGACACGGACAGGCACGCCGACACGACAAGAAACGAAACTCGCATAGATCCCCCTTGCCCTTTGGGCTGCATCGATATCTGCGCATCCCCCGGATGACTGCTCAGTCCGGGATCTCGAACTGCGTGATGCCATTGTAGCGGCAAGCCATCCCGTCCGTCACGAGGCCCACGCGCGACGGGCCCCACGCGCCCTCCCATGTCATGCGTTCCCGGCCGTCCACGAACAGGATCACGCGATCGTTCAGTTTGACCACGCGCAGATGGTAGCTGCGCGGCGGCACGCCGGGATGCTGCGGAGTCCGCGGCTTGACGGGCGCCACACGCGGCGGCAGTTCGCGGCCCGCCCGCCGGCCCGACACGCGCAGCACAAACGCCCCCGTGTCGAGGCCGGCCCGCAGGTACGTCCCGTCGTCCACGTACACGGCGAACACCCCGATGGTGCCCGCGAGTGCCCCGCCGGGCACGGCCGTCAGTTGCGTCATGAATTCGTAGGCGTCGAGCGCGTCGCCCTTGAACGCCCGGGCCGTGCGGGCCAGTTCGAGGCCGTTGGCGTCCGCGGCGCCCGGCACGCCCTCCCAACCCGCGATCGCGTCGTCGGCCTCGTCCCACCCGCGCGTGTAGGTTACGGCCTGAAACGCGGCCGCCGCGTCCTCCGTGAACACCCCCGGTAGCCCGGGCGCGTCAAAGGCCGTGTCGAACCAGTGCGCGCCGGGCGCGGGGTGTGCCCCGAGCAACACCTCGAAGGTCGCGTCATTCTTCACGATCCGGAAGGTGTGATAGCAGTCGAACCGGAAGTCACTCGGGAGCACGAACCGGCTGGCCTGGCGTTCGCCCGCCCGGCACGTTTCCCACCACCACGCCGCCGATGCCGGATCGAGGCCGGCCCGGGCCCAGTTCGCCTCGTCCTGAAACCACGCCACGATACCCGCCCGCCCCGCGCCGGGCTTTGCCGCGCGCACCCCCGCGCCGGGCTCGATGACGCGCACGCTGGCCTCGACGACGTAGTGGGTGCCGGCCGGGGCCGACACGAGGGCGCGGCAGGCGCCCGCGGCCGCGGTTTGCCGGGCTTCCCCGCCGGCCACGGCCCAGTCGCCGCCCGATACGGCCCAGCGTTCCGCCAGGGCGCCCGGCGTATCGAACCGATCGCGGAAGGTGGGCGCGTGAGGCGGCGGATGGTAGCCGGGCGTGTCCGGGCCGGTAGGGCCGTCGACGAACAACTCGCGGTCGAAGAAGTAGACGCGGTCGATGGCCTGGCTCCGGGGCCCGCCGCCGTAGATGGCGAAGTAGACCGCCCACCACTCGAACCCGTTCGGCCCGCGCACCACCGAGGCCTGGCCGCAGTTCGTGATGGATCCGTCGGGCAGCGAGGTCAGCACCGGGCGCGGATACTTCGATTCGTTGCGGAACGCGAGGGGCTCGTGCGCCACGGCACAGCCGATGGCGTAGTTTCCATATTCGGTGGCGGTATGGTCCGCGTTATACAACAGGTAGTAGGTGCCGCGTCGCTTCAGCACCCACGGCGCTTCGTTGACCTTGTGGTCGCGCAGTTCCCACGTGTCCGGGAGGGCCGAGAGCAGCTCGACGGGCTCGCCAGCCAGGTTGGCGGGATTCGCCATGGGCTGGCCCCAGATGACATTGCCGTCGGTGAACTTGACGGTGTAGAAGAAGCACCGGCCGTCGTCGTCGATGAAGAGGGCGGGGTCGATCCGGCCGTCGAAGGGTTCGGCGCGCACGGGCTCGGTGTACGGGCCGAGGGGGTTGTCGGCGACGGCGTGGCCGATCTGGCGCAGTTCGCGGTAGTTGACGCTCCAGTAGAGGTGGAACAGGCCGTTTACGTAGTTGAGATCGCAGGCGTGGATCGCGCTGTCGCGCCCGGCCGGCCCCGTGGCCCAGTCGTTTGCCATGGAAAACGCGTGCACCGGGCCCTCCCAATGGACGAGGTCGGCCGAATGCCAGATGGCCCCGTCCGTGTGCACGCCCATCAGGTAGTAGCGCCCGTTGTATCGCATCACGCCGCAGTCCGCGGCATTCGGAACGACGGGGTTGGGCACCGCGCCGGCCTGGGGCGCTGTGCCGCAGGCGGCAAGCACGAAAAGCAGGGCATGCCGCCGCCCGAATCGGAAAACGCGCATCCGTCAGTCTCCTTTGGGTTGCGGAGCGATTATACGCGGCTGGACGCGGCGGTACACGGACACGCCGGAAAAAGGGTGAAAGGCGCCCCGGGGGGATGGGGCGCCTTTCTTGAGAGGGAGGAGGGGGGTGCGGCGCGGGGGGCGCGCCGCAGGGAACATCTATCAGACAGCCGTCATCGTTGACTGACTCTCCTTTTCTTCGAGGAACTGGGCCAGGGCCGCGGATTCATCTTCGTGCAGGTCGACAAACCGGACGCCGAAATGCCGGAGGCCGTTGTCCATCTCGCGCACCCAGCAGACCCGGCCTTTACACTCGACGGCCGGCCCGGTGGGGGTGAGCTGGAGGCTTACGAGCACGCGCTCGGCGGGGAGTACCGGCCGGAGCGTGGCAAACCGGGCGCCCTCCTGCGAGATGTTGACCGTAACCATGCCGCGGACCACATTCTCGTCGGAGAACTGCAACCAGCCGCACACGGCCCGCTGTTGGCGGGGGTGGCGACGGAGCTCTGCTCCCAGTTCTCTCACTATTCGTATCCTAAACAGGTTCATTGGTACTGAATCGTCCGTTCGCCCCGGTTCACCGTTCTGTCTCTATAATCCCCGTCTTGCCCGCCGGGTTCCATGAATTGCGCAACCCGTTCGTTCTGGTTCCCTAACGCTGGTCGATGCGTAAACGTTTACGCGGTTGATGCGACTCGAATTACGGAATTCGGGCGGCATGCGCCCCGATCACCCGCAGCGGTATGCGCACCGGTGGCTGCGACGGGAGCCGGTCAGCGCGCGGGCTCGCGGCCGCGGTGGCGGTTGTCGGCGTGGACGTGGCCGTCGCGGTAGCTGTCTTTCACCCAGTCGAAGTGGCGGCGGCAGATCTCGCCCAGAATGCGCTGGGGGATGCGCTCGCGGGTGCCCGCCACCACGGCGACGAGGTCGACGGCGATGCCGCCGTGCCGGGCGAGGTGCTTCGAGTCGCGCGAGACCGCGCCGCCTTCGTCGATCCAGCCGAGGCGGGCGGCGAGGCGCTCGAGATCCGCGTCGGTGCGGAGGGCGTCGGTCACGATGACCCAGACATCGCGGCGGGCCCAGGCGGCCAGGTCGCGGCGAACGCGTTCGAGGGAGGCGAGGGTGGACGCGTGCACCATGGCGAGCCCGTCGCCGTTCTCGAACTCGCAGAGCCGGAAATGGCTCTGCTCCTCGCCGTCGATGGCGGTCAGGAGGCGCACGTCGTTTCGTCCGTTACAGGAAGTTGCGCACATCGATGATATACCCGTTGGTTGAGTCATCTGCGGTTTTGATCGAGGCCATGCCGGGCCGGAGGTAGAG
Source organism: Candidatus Hydrogenedentota bacterium (assembly GCA_016934125.1). Lineage (GTDB taxonomy): Bacteria > Hydrogenedentota > Hydrogenedentia > Hydrogenedentales > SLHB01 > JAFGTL01. The sequence continues at coordinate 8,637 of JAFGTL010000590.1, read as the reverse complement.
TTGGGCGAGGGCGATGCAGTCCGCCTCGGGGGAGGGTGCCTCCGGCGATGCGGCTTCGGCGCCCATCACGATACTCACGTCCCAGGTGGCGAGCCGGGCCTGAACGAGGTCGATGCGCGGCTGCGACACGGGCGGCGTGATCGCGGCGGTCCGGATGCTCTCGGCCAGTTTGTAGGGGAACGCCGAGATGAAGGCGTAGCCGGGGGCCACATCGACCGAGCGGCTCGATGGAACCGTGGCCGTGACCGCGAGGTCGTTGCCGGCCGCGTTGCGGATTACGCCGTCGCCGCCGCCCCACGCCAGCGACAGGAGCCGGTAGGCGAGTTCGAGGGCGCTCTCGATGCGGTCGTCCCAGGTGTTGAGTTTCGACGAGGCCACCGGGCGCTCCTGGAACGCCCACGAGGTCTTGAGGTAGCCCTTGCCTTTCACTGCCATGACATTCTCCCTGCCCCGCCGGTCAGTCGAGGTGGTAGCCGAGGTCCACGCCGACGACCTCGTCGTCCAATCGGAACTGGTACAACGTCTCGATGCTGGGCTGGCTCGCCACCATGAACCGGAGCGGATCGGCCACGGAACGGAGCGGCGAGGTCAACCGGATCCGGGTGGCCACCTGCCGCCCCGAGAACCGGTGGCGCACCTCCTCGACCCGCGCCACGAGCCGGCCCGTGAACCGGCCGCCCCATTCGCCGGGCAGTTCCCGATCCACCCGGCGCAGCCCCTCGCCGCGGATTTCGACGAGGTCGCCGACGCGTACGGCCCCGTCGCCATGGAAGAACTCGACGGCCCCGCCCGGATCGGGATAGGCCAGGTCTTCGAGGATGCCGAGGCACAACCGGTCGGCGTCCTCCTCGACCGAGATGCCGTAATGGCGCAACTGGCGCGGCCGGAACCCGAACTCGTCGATGCTCTCGTCCCGGGTGTAGGTCTTGTCGACCCCGCCCGTCATCGGGTTGCCGTTGAAGTAGAGGGCGTTCGCCACGTCCTCCGAGTCCGAGCCGAGCGTCACGCCCACAGCGGCCGGGTCGAAGAAGCAGACGCGATCCGGGCGCCCGGCGGCGCGGAACGTCACGGCCAGTTCCGGGTCGACCGACCAGAGGTGGCCGCCGGCTGCATAGGCGAGGGCCGTGAGCGCCTCGAACACGCCCGCGGACACGTCGAAGCGCGTCAGCACCACGCCGGTGTGGTCCACCGAGGCGGCGTGGGGGCCCGCGTACGAGAAGAAGTCCTTCAGGGCCATGTCGGGCACGAGGTACGCGCCGTCTTGGTAGAGGTACACGTCGGCGAGGCCGAGTTCGACGAGGGCCGCGTTGAAGCACTCGCCGCCGCCGTAGGCGAGCCCGACATAGCGGCCGTATGCGTCGACGCGGTCGTCGAAGGCGCCGGCGGCGTTCTGGTGCGGGTTCAGTTCGACGTACTCGATGCCCTTCGTGTCGATCAGGTTTTGCAGGGCGGCCGTGGCGGCGTCGGCCTCGAGCTTGTAGCCGCTGGCGGCGTATTGCGCGGCGGTCCAGCCGGCCACCTCGGGATGGCGCTTCACGGCGTGGCTGTTCTTGGAGGTCTCCTCGCAGTCGATCAGCATGAGGCGCAGGTCGGGCCACGGGATCCCGTCCACCACGAGCCCGGCGATGGTGTCGCCGTCCTTGGCATAGGCGCCGGTCGCGTCGACCCGGCCCGGCCCGGCCCATTGGCCGAGGGCGATGGAGCGGTAGAAGAGGGCGTTGCCGGCGGTGCGGCGCGCCTCGAACTTGGCGTACTCGCGTTGTGCGCCGTCCGGGTAGGCGGCGTGATCCACGAGATAATGGACGCGGCCCGTGGCGGAATCGATGGCGCTTCGCACCAACTCGCCGATTTCGCCGTTCACGTAGCACCGGGATACGGCCGTGTTCCCGTCGTTGGCGGCACGTTCCGCTTCGACTTCGAGCAATTCGTGGAACCGGACGTACCGGTCGAGGATGAGCTTGCGCGTATCGCTCCAGTGGGGCGCCACGCGCACCACGGACGCCTCGCAGAAGAGCCGGCCGTCCACGAACACGCGGATCCGGTAGCCGTGGCCGAGGTGGGCCAGGCCGGCCGGCAACAACCCCGCGATCCGGTCGGGGCGATCCGGGGCCGTGCGCACCGCTTCGAGCAGCGGCGTCTCGTCGACCACGGCGACCCGCCGGCCCCAGGTGTCGTAGATCTCGATACGGTAATCCACGGTTACCACCATCGATCCCGGAAGGCGATCGCCACGGCGGCCGTGTGCGAACTCGCGGCGTCGTCCGTGTAGACGAGCGTGGTGCCTTCCGGCGCAATCCGCGGGAACGCGCCCGTCGAATAGGGCGTCACGTCCTCGCCGTCCAACCGCACCTGGCCCGCCTCGCCATCGAACTCGAGGGTCGAGCCGTCCGCGACGACCCCGGCATAGGCGATGGTGCGGGCGCCGTCGCTGAAGGCCGGGTTCACGAGGTCGCCGTCCGCTTCCAGTGCGAGCACCGGCGCGGCATCCGCGTTCCCGGCCGAGCAGACCGCTGTGGTCGCGCCTGAGGCCGCAATCGCCCAAGCGATCTCCGTCGGTTCGATGGATTCCTCGAACCGGTCCCGGGCGCGAAGCGTGAGGGTAAACGCGCCGACCTGCGCGTCGCGCCGGATCTCGCGGGCGAAGGACTCGCGGCGCACCCAGAGCCGCCGGCCCGGCCGCAGGCACAAGGCCGCGCCGTAGTCCGCCGCCGATGCGGCGTCCACGATGGCGTCGAGGCGGGCCTCGATGCCGGCGAGGGTGGACTCGCCGTGGATCAGCCCGGACAACTCGATGAGGCGTTCATCGCGGCCGCCCACCTCTTCCTGTTTCTCGCGCACGGTGGTGTAGGCCTCGTCGAACGTGACGGATCCCAATGCGATGGCCACGCTACTGCCCCCCGTTCGTCCTGGGCGCGCCCAGGATGGGTGCCGTGTCGGTCGCGGCGGCGGGCACCCGGGGGCGGCCCGCGGCCAGGTACGGTTCAAGCAGGTACCAGGCGTTGTCCTCCGCGAGGGTTGCGATGGCGGAGAGCGCCGCGAACCGCTGCCCCGCCTCGATCCGCTGGCCGCCTACGACCACCTGCTTCTGTTCGAAGGCGTGTTTCGACGCGAGCGACCGGAACAGGTGCGCGCCGGCCAGCAGGGTCTCGCCCATGATCAGTGCCGACGGCGGCGACGCGGTATCCAGGTCCGGGTCTAGGAACCGGAGCAGTTCGAGGTGGGCGTCGTCGATGCTGGCCGCGACCAGGTCCGTGGGCACGAGGGCCGGGTCGGTCAACTGGAACTTGGTGCGGACCGTCGATTCGGTCGTGAAGTTCGCCATGCCGTATTGCCTTTCCGTGAGGGGTGTGTCGCCGGGCGGCCGGGAACCCGCAGGCCCCCGGCCGCCCGCCCCCCCTTACGACCAGTCGCTCTGGACGACGACGCGCGCCTTCTCATAGATGACGGCGAAGTCGGTGACGACCGTGAGATAGGTCCGGTCCCACTGCTGGTTGATGAGTTTGTCGCTCTCGACGAGGAGGTCCTGCTCGGTGAGCTTCTGGACCGCGTATCCCGCGTCGAGAATGGTGAGTTTGTTGGCGGGTTGGTCCGCCATGGGCACGAGTTTGGCCCCGAGCGGCGTGGGCAGGTTGCCCGTCTTCGCGAAGTCGAAGAGCACTGCGTCGCGGAACTCGTCGAGGCCGAGAATGGTCTTGCACAGGGCGCTGCCGGCGAGCATGTGGGTCGGCGTGAAGTAGTGGTCGAGGGTGAGTTTCATGAACCCGCCCACGAGGTCGGCGTAGGTCCAGGTGTCCGCCGTGGCGGTGTTGATGGTGGTGGCCGCGGTGGCGGAACCCGAGTTGTCGCCGTCCACGAGCACCGACGCGAGCCGGGCATCGAGGTTGCGGCCGAGCCGCTCGCCGATCCGCTGGAGGTGCACCCGGAGCATGTCGACCGACAGCCGCCGGATCACCTCGTACGACGCGATGACGCCCCGGCCCTTCTTGTCGAGCCGGACGATCCGGTCGCCGTAGACGATCTCGGATTCGGGGATGGCCGCGCCTTCCGCCACGGCCCGCAGTTCCTCGTTGGCGGCCGACTCCTCGACGTAGGGTACGTCGTAGGCCGTGCCCGACACCGCCTCGTCGCGGATGATGAGCTCGGGATACGCGGGCTTCCGCTTCATGCCCGTCACCACCGCCTCGCGGACCACGTCGGGGAACAGCCACTTCGCGTTCGGATCGGACTGGAAGAACCGGTCGACGGTGATCCGGCCCAGGTCGATGCCGAACTCCTGGGCGCAGTAGTCCTGGACGGTGGTGCCCAGGGCGCGGAAGAAATGGCCGTGGGTCAGGCCCAGGCCGGCGAGGGTTTCGTAGAGATCGCGGCCGCGCACCTGCCGGAGCCGGTCGGGCTCCTGGCTGAGAAAGGCGAGCCGCTCTTTCACCAAGTCGTCTCGATATGCCATGTCTGTCTCCTCCCGTTACAGCAACACGTGCACGAGCGTGTTGGCCGCGTCCACCTTGAGGTTCCGGCCGACCCCGTTGCCCGAGGCCGGGGCCTTCACCTTGCCGTCCGTGGCCGACGCGAGGATCCCGGCCTCGCCGTCGACCGTCGGCGCGTCGCCCGTGTAGGCGAACAGGCAGATGCCCCGCACCTTGACCGGAATGGCCGCGCCGTTCGTGTCGGCATCGGCCAGGGCCTGGCCGAACACGACGTCCTCGGCGTCGGTGGCGTTGTCCACCGTGTACGCCCCCGTCAGTTTCACCGCGTCGCCCTTGGCGACGCTCACCGTGCCCGAAGCCGGCGTTTTGCACGTGATCACCAGCTCGGTCACCGAACCGCCCACATCTCCGTATGCCATGGTTTGGTCTCCTTTACGTTTTGTCGTTCGTCTATCGTCACCGGGCCCGCGCCTACCCGCGCAGGATGGCGAGGGCCTCCTCGCCCCGCAGCCCGGTCTCGTCCACTTCGAGCGGCTCGGGCCGCGACACGGGCTGGGGCGGGTACTTGTGGTCGAAGCGCACCTCGTAGGCCCGCAGGTGGCGCTGGATCTCCTCGAGGCTCAACGGGGCCATCGCTTTGCGCGTCACCCCTTCGTCGAAGGCCTCCCCGTCCAGTTCACGCGCCAGCCCGCACAGCCGCTCCACCACCCGTTGCCGGGCCGTCGCCCCGTCCGCGATCAGGCCCGCGGCCGCCTCCGCGTCCGCCCCGCATGCGGCCAGGGCTTCCCGCAGCGACCGCGCCACCTCGGGCCGGAGCCCTTCTTCGCGGATCGCGCGCACCGTGCGCGCGCCGTCATGGCCCTGCAACAGCACCCGGCGCGCGTCCCGGCCCCGTTCGAGCCAGGTGAACACGCCCGCGTCCTCGCGCACCGCGTCGCCGTCCTCATCCAGCCAGCGGATCGGGTGCGGGGCCTTCTCGGCGGCCCAGGGGGCGCCGTCGAGGGAGGCGGCATCGATGCGCCAGCCGGTGAGCCAGCCGTCCTGTTCGAGCCGGAGGTCCAGGTGGGGCCCGGCCTCGTCGCAATGCCGGTGGAGCACGAACCGGCCGTCTGCGGGCAACTCGCCGGCCTCCGCGTCCGCGGGCTCGATCGTCAGATTCCAATACATGCTCGTGTCCCCCCTTATCCCCGGATGAGTTGCTGGGCGAGCGTCAGCGCCACGCCCACCAGGTTCGCCACAAGCAGCATCACGCCCCGGGCGAGCGTGGTTTCGAGGCGGCGCACCCGGTCTTTGAGTTCTTCGAGGTCGCCCGTGAGATTCTGGAACTGCACGTCGTAGGCCATCTCGTACGGGCAGGTCGCACAGGTCTCTTTCATTGTCCCGTCCTCCCGGCGGCGCGGTTCCACAGGGCCGGCGCCACGGCCAGCAGTACGATCAGGATCCACACCGTTGCGATGAAGCCGTTCATGAGCCCTCCCCTCCGGCCGGCGGCGGCCGTCAGTTGTCCGACCGCGCCAGTTCCACCCAGCCCGATCCGTCATGCGCCAGCGTGAGCGCGTCGCCGGGCGACGCGGTCCAGTCGCCGGCGAGTTGAAGCCCGGCCCCGTCCGTAAACGCGCAATCGCCGTCGCCGCCGATGACGTACACGATCTGGCCCGCGGCGCCGTCGTCGAGGGCGGTCACGTCGTGGCCGGCAGTCCACGTCGTGGGCACTTTGAACACGTTGCCCGCGGCGACGCTCGGGGTCGTGTCGTCGGCCGTGAACACGGTGACGGTCGATGCGCGCAACACGCCCGTGGCGGTGAGCCCGGTAAACGCGCCCGCGTTGGGCGTGGTGGCGCCGATGGCGGGCGGCGCGCTCAGGTCGCCCCCGCTGCCCACGGTGATCGTGTCCGATACCTTCGCATCGGCGAGTTGGCCGGCCACCTCCGCGGAATCGAGGTCCACGGCGTCCGTCACCGATCCGGAGCCGGCGAACTTGCCCGCGGTGATGGCGTCGCTGATGTCGCCGTCGCCGAGCGGGGCGCCCGAGAAGTCCCACGCGCCCGTAATGGTCTCGGCGGCATCGACGTGGGCCACCTGGGCGCCGTCGGCGAGGTCGGCGGTGCAGGATGGGCCGACGAGGGATCCGTCGGAATTGGCGGTAGGCAGGGCGTTGTGGACGCGGACGGCGCCGTCGTCGGCCGCGAACAGGAACCAGGGGGATCCGTCGGGCGAACAGAGGCGCACACAGCCCGGTGCGGCGCCGCCTGCGCCGTCCCAGCAGGTCAGCACGCCGCGGGCGGACGTGTCCGTCCCGAGTTCGACGTCGCCGCCCGAGAACGAGCCGTCGCCCACGCAGGACAGGTCGTCGCCGAGGCGCACCCGGCCCGTGCCCGTGTAGATGGCGTAGTTGTCGATGCTGCCGCCGCCGACGTTGCCGATCCGGATCCCGTAGTTCCGTTGGGCGCCCTTGGACAAGGCGCCGATGTCGAGGCCGTACACGTTGCCGAAGTACGCCCCGCAGCCGCCGAACTGCCCCACCTCGATGAGGCGGACCTCGGTCACCGCGCCCGGCGTCGCGTCGTAGTCGTAGAGTCCGCACACCAGCCCCCGCAGCAGCGACAACCCCACGCCGGGCGTGTCGGGCGGGTTGTTGATCAACAGGAACCCCGACACGTTCCCCGTGCATCCGGCGGTGCCGCGGTACTTCTGGTCCAACGTGAAATTGACGTAGCCCGCCGTGCTCGCCCCGGCGGGCTCGGGGTACGCATTCAACCGCGCCCCGTAGACGTTGCCCGAGGCGCCCACGGGCCGCCAGTCCATGCTGAGGGTCTGCCCGGTCGCGCCCGTCCACTTCAGCATGCCCGCGAGCGTGACGTCTGGCGAGCCGCGGTCAATGGCGAGGGCGTCGATGAGCCCCGCGCCGTCCCGCGTGCCCAGGTGGAGCCTGCCCGCGCCGCCGTCGTACCACAACGAGCCGCCGTAGGCGCTGTCGCCTTCGTTCAGGTCCACGTACGCGTCGTGGTCCGTGCCGGCGGTCACGGAGACTCGGTGGTCGGAGCCGTCCGCCCCGCCGGCATCGAGGTCGCCGGCCACGGCCACGTCGGGGCTGCCTTGGGTAATGGCGATCGCGTCGACGGTCGCGGAGCCGTCCCGGGTGCCGAGGACAAAGGAGTCGGACGGGTCGTCGAAGCGGATCGCGCCGCTGCCGACGGTCACCTGGCCGTTCGTTGCGATATCGCCGTTGCGGTCGAAGTCTGCGCCGCCGTCGACGAGTTCGTTGTAGCCGCCGCCCACGCGGAGTTCTTCGAGGTAGCGGGGGGCCGGGCCCATCCCGACGAGAAGGGCCGCACAGGCCGCCAGCACGATGAATCGCTTCTTCATGGCCCTATTCCTCCGCCCACAGCCGGTCCGACCACAGCGCGATGGGTTTGCGGAACTCCTGGCGCGCCCGGTCCAGGGCGCGGTCCACCGGCAACGCCCGGTCCTGCGCGACGAAGCGGGTGCCCTGCGACCCGGACGGCACCACGGACCCCTCGATGACCTCGAGGACGCCCCGCATCACGTAGTGGCACACGGCGTCGCCGTAGGAGCGCCCGGGCACGTGGTCGCAGGTGCGCAGGTCGCGCCCGCACACCGAACACTCGGGCGTGCGGAACGAGAACCCGATGGACGTCTCGCGGTACACGCCGCCCTCGATGTTGAGGATGAAGTCCTCGTTGTCCCGCGTGCGGAGCACGTACACGTCGGGCCGCACCGACACGTGCTCGCCTTGCCGGTGGAGTTCGGAGCGGAAGAACGTGCCCCGCGGCAACGACCCGCGCAGGTCGTGGCGTTCCATGAGCGGCCGGCCCGGTACGAGCGCACTGATGGTCTCGAGTTCGTCTTCGGGGAACCGGCTGAAATGGCGGTCTACCCCGTTGTGGCACAGATCGAGCGTGAACACGACGAACTCGTCCGGACTGAGCGGCCGGAGAGCGAACCGGTTGACCGCGTCGGTGGCGGCGTCGCCGTCATCGCGCGATCGCGCGCCCACGAGCACGCCTTCGTGCTGAAAGACAAAGGGTTCCAATTCCATTCTCATTCTCCCTATGCGTTGTGCCGGTCGATTGAAACTGTGCCTAGTGCGGGGCCGCCAGCCCGAGGGTGTCGGCGGCTTCGCGTGCGGTCAGGAGGCCCTCGTCGCGGAGCCGCAACGCATTGGCGATCTCCTTGGCGCGGGCCTCGGCCG
>JAFGTL010000589.1 GCA_016934125.1 Candidatus Hydrogenedentota bacterium | reverse complement strand
TGGCCGAGGGGGCGGTTGTCGGGATAGCCCACCCAGACGACGCAGGTGTATTGGGGGGTGAATCCGCAGAACCACACGTTGCGGCTCTCGTTGGTGGTGCCTGTCTTGCCGGCGCGGGGCCGATCGAGGTCCTTGGTGCGCCATCCGGTGCCCCACTGGGCGACGCCCTGGAGCAGGTAGGTCATCACGTAGGCGACATCGCGGGGAATGGCGTCCTGGGTGCGCTCGATCTGGTTTTTGTAGCGGATGAGGCCGTCGCGGTCGCGGATCTCGGTGACGAAGGTTGGGGGCGTATACACGCCGCACTTGGCGAAGGTGCTGTAGGCGGTGCATTGATCCAAGACGGTGACCTCGGGTGTGCCGAGGGCGATGGTGCGCATGTGGGCGTCGCCGATGGGGGTGGTGATGCCGGCGTCGCGCATGATCTTACGCACGGCGGGCATGCCGATGCGCTCGACGAGCTTGACGGAAATGATGTTGATGGACTCCTGCAGGGCATAGCGCAGCGTCACCGGGCCGTGGAACTCGCCGTCGAAGTTCTTGGGCTTCCATTGGCGGCCGAGGTCGTCGTAGCGCACGAGTTCCTGATCCATCTCCATGTGAGACGGGGTGAGGCCGGCCTCGCGGCCCATGTGGATCGCGGCCGCCCACACGAAGGGTTTGATGCTCGAGCCCGGCTGCCGGATGGCCTGGGTGGCGTTGTTGAACTTCTCGCGGTCCCAGTCGCGGCCGCCGACGAGGGCGCGCACGTAACCCTCGGCGCCGGGCCGGTTATCGATGCACACGAGGGCGCCCGTCACGGGGATGAACTCGGACTCGCGGTTGCGCCGTTTGAGGTATTCGAGCTTGAGTTCGTCGAATTCGTCCAACGCGGGAAGCAGGGCGTCCTCGGCGGCGCGCTGGAGGCGCATGTCGATGGTGGTATGGATCTCGAGGCCCTGCTCATAGAGCTCGACATAGTCGAGGAGCCCCTTGCGCATTGAGAGGCGGCGGGCCTCCTCGACGAAGTAGGGCGCGTTGAACCGGCCGGGGCCCAACTGGCCCTCGCCCTTGGCCTGCAGGGCGGCCCGTTCCTCGCGGGTGACGAGGGAGTCTTCGAGGCGCTCGGCCAGGGCGGCGTAGTATTCCCCCTCGGCGATGAGGCCGTTCTCGAGCATCTGGCCCAGCACGATATCGCGGCGCTTCATGGCGTTTTCGGGATGGAAATCGGGGCGCTGCCGGTTGGGGGAACGAGCCAGGCCCGCCAGCAGGGCACACTCGCCTAGGGTGAGGTCGCGGCAGCTTTTGGCGAAGTACTGCTGCGAGGCGGCCTCGACGCCCTGGGCGCTGCCGCCCAGGAAGATCTGGTTCAGATACAGTTCGAGGATCTCGTCTTTGGTGTACTGGCGCTCGACCTGGAGGGCGACGATGGCCTCGTGGAGCTTGCGGCTCAGGGTGACGCGTGTGCCCACGCCGAGGGGGTCGACGTTGCGCACGAGCTGCTGGGTGATGGTGCTGCCGCCGCGGGTGCGGCCGGTGCGCGCGATATAGAGGGCCGCGTTGATGATGGCGTCGGGACGGACGCCCTTGTGGGTGTAGAACTTATCGTCTTCGGTGGCGACGAAGGCCTTCTGCAGATACAGGGGCATCTCGTTCAACGGAACGAGTTGCCGCCACTCCTTGGCGTATTCGCCCAGCAGTTCGCCGTCGGCGGAGTAGACGCGGCTGCCCACCTTGGGCCGGAACTCGTCGAGGGCGGTGATCGTGGTCTTGGCGTCGTCGAGCACCCAGACAAAGGCGCCGAGGCACGCCCCCCAGATGGACGCCAGCACGACCAGGAAGCAGAAGAACACGCCGCCACAACTCCGCGCGCCCATGCGGCGGCGAGTCCGTGGCCGGCGGGAGGCGCCCGCCGGTTCTGCTGGTTGATTCGTCATAATGGAATCGTATCACGGCCGCTCTGGCGACCTCAAAGGTGGATCCCGTCGAGGGGGCTGGAGTTTCGTTGGGCCGCGTCGGTGCGGGCCGGCCGGCGTCGCATCCAGAACAGGTGCAGGACGCCGAGGACGCCGAGCGCGCCGGCCCCGTCTGCGACGATATCGACGAGGTCGAAGGTCCGCGTTGGCACGAAGGCCTGATGGATCTCGTCAGAGACGCCGTAAAGGGCGGCGAACCCGATGGGGATTGCGACGAGCGCCCACTGGGGGCTGACGGTTCCAGAACGCCGCATGCCCACGGCGACGAGTGCCGCGAGGCCGGCGTAGAGGAGGGCGTGGAGGATCTTGTCGAAGCCCGGGAAGGGCTCTTGGACGTCGATGGGGGCCGGTCCGGAGGACAGCCAGAAGAGGCCCAGGCAGTAGAGGGTGGTGAGCACGATGTAGCGCAGTTTCACGGCGGTGCCCGCTCAGCGCCGGTTCCAGCGGATGGTGCCGCCCAGCGGATTGAGGTCGAAGCGCCAGGAACTGCCGAGGAGCGCGATGGCGGTGACGTAGTTGGCGTTGACGGGCATGGTGTCGCCCATGAGGCCCGGCTCGCCCGGATCGGGCAGGCGGACGCTGTCCACCCATGTCCGGCCGATGGGCACCGTGCGCTGGACGGCGCGGCCCAGATCGTCGGTCCTGTAGATGGGCGTCTCGTTCCCGCCGCCGGACATGAGGTCGGCGAAGAGGAGGAAGGAGTCCATGGCGTCGCGCTTCTCGAGTTCGAAGAGGTCGAGGGCGGTCTGGAACGTGCGTTCCGTGTCGATAAACCAGAGGTAGGCCACGGCGGGGAGGAGTTCGTCGGGCTGGTTGAGATACACAGCCGGGGGGATGAAGCGCCGCAGGTAGCGCTCCTCCGCGGTGCCGGCGCGCATCAGGATGGCGTCACGGCGCGCCACGAGGCCCGGGCGCCGCGCGAACTGGGTGTCCTGGATGGCGCGCACAATCTGCTGCGCTGCGACGAGGGTGAACTCGGAGGCGACGGGCTGGCCGACGCGGGGTGTGAATTCGGCGGGATTGGAGAGGGCGGACATGGGGATGGCGGGCACGAGGATGACTTGGGCCAGGCCGGACAGGGCCGGGGCCTGCCCGCCCGCGTCGGGCACCACGATGGCGGCGATCTCGTGTAGATCGGGGGGGATCACGGCCATGAGTTGGTTTAGGCTGAGCGCCTGGGACTCGTCGAGGCGGCCGTCGTCGAACAGAAACACGCCGCGCGCTTCCCAGAACCGCAGCGCGCTGCCGGTGAGCGCGAGCATGGCGCTGACGCGCTCGCGGCCGGGGACGCCGGAGGGTGCGCACCGGCCGAGGGCGATGGCGAGTTCGATCCACATCGGGGTGGCGTGAGCGCCCCGCTCGGGCACGGGCATCGCCCCGGCCCAGTATTCCGCGAACGCGGCCTCGAGGGTGGTGAAGAGATCGGTGCGGCCCGTGGTGGAAAGGCCGGGCGCGAGCCCTTGGATCCAGGTGGAGCTGGCGATGAGCGTCGCATCCGTCGCGGCGCCCTGCTGGACGCGGAGGAGTCCGGCTCGGACGGCCTCGCCGGCCCAGTAGCCGGACACGGTGGCGACGCGATCCTGAGCCGGGCCGGGCGCGAAGCCGAGGGCGTAGTCCCAGAACCGGCCGTGGATGTCCGTGAAGGGGTGCGTTTCGAAGAACGCTCGGAAGAGGGCCTGCCAGTCGGCGACGGCGAGTTCTTCGCTGGAGAGGTGCTGAATGAGGAAGTCGCCGGTGGGGACATCCTCGGTGGAGGTCAGGAGATCGAAGGCGGCGAGGATCTGGGCCTCGAGATCGGGCGCCATCTCGGGGGCGGCCGGTTGTATTGGCACGGCGAGCACAGCCAGCAGCGCGAGCAGACGTTTCATGGGGCCTTCCTCCAAGTCTGTCGGTATTATGGGCGGGCGCCGCGTTCGGTGCAACCGCCGCACCCGGCCCACAATCCGCAGGTAAGGAACGCGGCAGGATGCCGCGTTTCCGTGCAACGCAGCAGCGGCATCTTGCCGTTTTCCCTGCGTGTGCCGTCCATCAAGAAGCCCACGATGTATGCTGCGAAACGGCAAAGCAGCGGAAAGGCCCGCCGCGGCGGGCCAATTGGGACTTCGTTTCCCACGTGGAGAGCGTTACGTGCGGATTGCGGACCGGCGATTCGGGTTTCAATTTCGGGCCTGATCGCGTATTCTCTTGACCATGGCAGGAAAGCTGTACACCCCGGTGCGACTTCCGGGCATCCCGAGCCTGGTGTTGCGGGCGGCGTCCGTACTGGGCTTGATCGGGCTGGCCGTGCTCGTCCTGTACGTGGACAGAGATAACCTGGTGGACGCGAGCACGCCTGGTGAACACCCCGGGTTCCTGGACTGCATCTATTTCGCAATGGTGACGATCACCACGGTCGGCTACGGGGACATCTATCCGGAGGCGATTCACGCGCGGCTGATCGATGCGTTCCTGCTCGCGCCGATCCGCCTTATCGTGCTCTTCACGTTCCTGGGCACGGCCTATCAGCTTGTCATCAAACGATTTCAGGAGGAGTATCGCATGAAGCGCGCCGTCACGAAGCTGAACGAGCATGTGATCGTGTGCGGTTACGGTGCGGCGGGCCGGGCCGCGGTTCAGGAACTGCTGCTGCTGGAGACGCCGGCGGATCAGATCGTCGTGCTCGACGAATCCGAGGAGGCCCTGTCCGAGGCGGCCGAATCGGGCGTGGTGGCGGTGAGCGGGGACGCGACGCGCGAGAGCGTGCTCGCGTCGGTGGCGGTGGATCGCGCCGCGAACGTCATCGTGTGTCCCGGCCGCGATGATACGGCGGTGCTCATTGCGTTGACGGCACGCGATCTCAGTCCGAAGGCGAAGATCATCGCCACGTGCCGCGAAGAGGAGAATGTGAAGCTGCTGCAACGCAGCGGGGCCGACACGATCGTGTCGCCCGCGTTCGCCGGGGGCAATCTGATGGCTGCGGCGACGCGCCGCGCCCACATCGTCGAGACCATGCAGGAGGTTCTGAGCGTCGGCGGCGCGCTACGCCTGGACGAACGCCCGGTGGCGGCCGGCGAAGTGGGCAAGCGGCCGAACGAGCTCGAAGGCGTCGCCGTTTTGCGGGTATATCGGGGAAACCGGCACTACGACGTGGCCCGGCTGCCCCATCTCGCGGAAGGCGACACCATCGTGTTCGTGGCGGCGGGGGCGGCCGGGGCGGCGCCGGCGTCGTGACAGGCCGGGCACAGGCCCGTGTCCGTACCATGGCCCAATGGGTGGGCGGGGTGGCGATCTGGCTCGGCGTAGCCTTCAGCCTGGGCTGGTATTACACCTTCACCTACTATGGCCGGGTGGGATGGCCCATGCCGTCGCCGGAGCCGTGCGCGGCCATCATCGTCTACTACTTCTCCGTGCTCAACGCGGACACGGAACTGCAGGCGCTTCATTGGATGGCGTCATTCCCGGCGGCGGCGCTGTTGTGGCTGGGGAGTCTGCTGGCAACGGCGCGGTTCTTCAAAGAGGATAGGCCGCCCGCGGGCAAGACGTTCATTCTGCTGGCATGCGCGGCGCTGCCCCTGGTGCTGCCGGCGCCGTGGATGGCCTACCTGGCCGGGCATACCGCCGACGGGTTCCGGTGGGCGCGGATGCTGGCCGTGGCGCTTCGGCGGGGCGGCGTGACGCCGGCGCCATGGCTGACGCCGCTCTATTTCGGACTGGGCGTCGCGGCGCTGGCGCTTCAGTTGGGGGTGTACGGCGTGCTGTTCCATAAGGGCACGCGGAAGGCGTGGCTGCATTTCCCGATGAGCGCCGCGGTTTTGGTGGTGTTCGCGGCGGCGGGCGGCGCGCTGCTGGCGCTGCCCCTTCGGGCGGCCTTTGAATGACGGACAGGAGAGCCCTTCGAGGATTTGGTCTGCGATTCCGGGCCTCGTTTACCCCGCATTCTCCGCAAGGCGCTCAAGTTCCCGGACAAGCTGCCGATAAACAGCCCAGGCCAGAGACACGGAGGTCTCAACGGCGTAGCGACACGGATGTCGACGATCCCGGCCGCAAGGCGGGAAAAGGCTTTTTGTCCCTGGAGCTCCAGGCCTTAAGCCCCTAGAGGGCACTCGATGGTCAGCGCAAGCCCTTGCGCGATCCGGCCCGCTTCGGCCCCGACGGAGCGGGGCGTTCCGCCATTTCTCAGCACAGCCTTCGCTCCCGCGCTCACCACGTGTGGCGGGGTGCCTGGACACGTCGAGCGCCGCTCTGTTAGGCTCCCTCCAGGAAACGGACAACCTGTTCGAGGGAGCCCCGCCATGCGAATCGAATCCATCTGTCTCCTCCTGCCGGTGCTGTGTCTTCACGGGGCGGCCGAGGGCGATATCGGGCCGGAGGGCGGGCCGATTTCCATGGTGGCGGGCCGGAAGCAGTTGTTCCTCGACGATGTCGCCGTCCAGGAGATCACCGGCCTCGTGCGCACCATGCATCAGCCCGAGAAACGGGGTGCGGTGCTGAAGCCCGATCTGCCCACCGACGGTAACCTGGTGCAGATCCGATCCGCGCCGATGTGGGTGCCCGACGAGCAGGTGTACAAACTCGTCTACCTGGCCTACGCCATGGACGAGCGGTGCCCCGTGAATCCAGCGCTGGCCGTGTCCAAGGATGGCGTCCACTGGGAGAAACCCATCGTGGGCGAGGTGGAAGTGTTCGGCTCGAAAGAGAACAACTGGCTGAATATGGGGGATGGTCTGCGCTGGCCGGAGAACGCATTCGACGCGCAGGTGTACGATCCGGACGATCCGAACCCGAACCGGCGATACAAGGGCCTGCTTGGGGCCATCGGCCGGATCCCCGTGGTGAGCGCGGACTGCATCCATTGGACGAAGCTGGATGTGCCCCCGATTCCCTCGAGCGATGAGGCAACGCTGACGTACGATCGCGAGCACGGCCGGTTCCTGGCCGCGGTCAAGACCGGAAACGAGTTCGGCCGGGCGTTCAACATCTCGATCAGCGAGGATTTCGAGCACTGGACGGCGCCCCGGTTCCTGTTCGGTGC
The DNA here is from genome assembly GCA_016934125.1 of Candidatus Hydrogenedentota bacterium. GTDB lineage: Bacteria > Hydrogenedentota > Hydrogenedentia > Hydrogenedentales > SLHB01 > JAFGTL01. Next base: position 7,164 of record JAFGTL010000589.1, on the reverse strand, counting down.
GGACGCCGAGGATCAACCCATCGCCGTGGAGATCATCCGCCGCCGGATCGCCGATCCGGGCATCGCCATGCCGTTTTTCGTCGATCCCGATCCGGCGACGGGGTGGAAGCCGCCGGCGGACGAGAAGCACTTCCCGACGTGGCGTGCCGAGTGCTACAACATCGGCGTGTTCCCGTACGAGGGGCTGTACATCGGGCTGCCGATGATGTACTTCCCCACCGGCACGGAACTCCCCGCCCGGACGAACACCGACGGGTTCGATCTGATCCGTTTGGCCGTGTCGCGCGATCTCGAAACCTGGACGCACGTGGACAGGCGCCAGGCCTTCATCGGCCCGTCGCGTATTGACGACGGCAAGGTGGGCGTCTTCGATCGGACTCAACTGTGCGTCACCAACCGCCCCGTCGAGCATGGCGACGAATTGTGGTTCTACTACGTTGGATTCAAGTGGCGCCATCCCATCTACGAGTTCAATCAGGACGGATCGCCCCGGGATCCCGCCACGCTCAGCCCGGAGGATCGGGCCGACTTCGAGGAAGGGCGGGGCGCGGTGTGTCTGGCCGTGCTGCGCCGCGACGGATTCGTCTCGCTGGATGCCGACGCGGAGGGCGGCGCTCTGCTGACGCGTCCGCTCCAGTGGGCGGGCTCGCATCTGTTCCTCAACCTGGACGCACCGGACGGGGAGGCCCGCGTCGAGATCCTCGACGGGGCCGGGCAGCCTGTGCCCGGCTTCAGCGAGGCCGAGGCCGAGCCCGTGACGGGCGACAGAATCCGCGCCGAAGTCACTTGGCGGTCGGAGGCGGGCCTGGACGCACTGGCCGGCACGGTGGTTCAACTGCGCGTTCACCTGGCCAACGGGCGCCTGTACGCGTTCTGGACGGAATGACGCGGCAGCCATCGGGAGGGTGCCGCGCCGAACCGCGGGGAGAGAAGACGTGAATCGACTGAACCGTCTGATCGTGGCCGGGTGGTGCGCGGTGTTGCTGAGTCTCCCAGCCGTAGCCGCGCCAGGCGCGGGCGTCGACGGGACGCCGGCACCCTTCTTCGTGTCAACGGCGGGCGATGACTCGTGGTCGGGCCGGATCGAGCGGCCCAACGGCGGCCGCACGGACGGCCCCTTTGCGACGGTGGAGCGGGCGCGCGACGCGGCGCGCGGCCTGGCGGCGGGGACGGCGAAGCGGATCGTGATTTTGCCGGGGGAATACGCGGTTGTTGAGCCGATCCTGTTCGATGCCCGGGACAACGCGCTCACCATCGAGGGGGGCGAGGGTGGCCGGGTGTTCCTGTATGGGGGGAAACGGGTTACGGGGTGGCAGCCGGACGGCGACGGGCTCTACTGTGCCGAACTGCCCGGTGTACAGGATGGCTCGTGGGATTTCCGCGCGCTGGTGGTGAACGGGCGGCTGTGCCCCCGCGCCCGGCTGCCGGAACAGGGCCGGTTCACCCATCTCACGGAGTTCGCGGTGCCGTGGATGGGCACGACGGGCGGCGGATGGAAGCGGAAGCCCACCGAGGAGGAACTCACCCGGCTGGCGTATCGCCCCGAAGACCTTGGGCCATGGTTGGACATCAAGAACGCCGAGATCACCGTGTTTCACATGTGGGACGAGTCGATGGTGGGCGTGGCCGCCATCGATCGCGAGGCGGGGGTCCTGACGTTCAGTTCGCCCACGCGGCACCCGGCCGGGGCGTTCCGCGTGCAGGATTACGTGGTGTGGAACCTCCGGGAAGGCATGACGACGCCGGGCCAATGGTATCTGGATCGCACGGGCGGCAAGGTGGTGTACTGGCCGCTTCCGGGGGAAGACATGGCCAGGGCCGAGGTGTTCGCGCCGGTGGCTCAGACGCTGCTGAGCATCCGCGGGACGGACGACGCGCCGGTGCGCGACGTGACGATCCGCGGGCTGACGCTGTCCGTGACGACGACGCCGCTCAAGGCGGGTGGGTTTGGCGCTGGTGTGTTCGAGGGGGCGCTGTCCGCCGCGAATGGGGAGGGGTGCCTGTTCTCGGGCATCGAGGTGGTGAACGTGGGCGGCCAAGGGATCAAGACGTGGAAGCTGAACCGCTCGCGGCTCGAGCGGTGCCAGGTGCACCATACCGGGGCGTGCGGCATGATGGCGCGGGGCGACGGGCTGGCGGTCGAGGACAACCACGTCCATCACGTGGGCCGGGCCTACCCGAGCGCCATCGGCCTGTGGGGCGGGGGCGCGGGCAACGTTTACGGGCACAACGACATCCATGACACGCCCTACAGCGGAATCTGTTGCGGCGGGCGGGAAACGCGGATCGAGCACAACCGGATCCACGACGTCATGCAGGAACTCCACGACGGCGCCGCCATCTATTCCAGCAAGGGCAAGGGGATCGTCCTGCGGGGCAACTTCGTATACGACATCGTGGACACGGGCGGGTACGGGGCGTCGGCCTACTACCTGGATGAGCAGTGCGAGGGGTGTCTGGTGGAGGGCAACCTGTCGTTCAACGTGGCGCGCCCGTCCCACAATCACTGGGCGCAGAACAACACGATCCGGAATAACGTGTTCATCGTCGAGGGCGATGCATCGCTGACGTTCGCCCGCTCGAGGGACTACACCTTCGAGCAGAACGTCGTCTGCGCCGGAGGCGCGATCGCCTTCAGCAACATCGACGCGATTACGGTGCTGCGCAAGAACGTGCTGTTCAGCGGGGCGGGGCGCGTCGAGGGGCGCAAACAGGACAAGTACGCGACGGTGGATACGGTGCCGATCGCGCCCGGCGGGGAGAACGCCTTCGAGGATCCCGGCGTTCTCGAGTACGAAGAGGGACGTGTGCGGTTCGCCGAAGGTTCGCCGGCCGCGGCGCTTGGCATCGAGGCCATCGACGTCAGCGGGGCCGGATGCCGGCCGGCGTCTACAGGCGCACCTTGACGACGGCCTTGCGCACGGTGGCCGGGATCTCGCATGCGATGCCCGGGGCATGGGCATCGTCCGGGAAGAACACGGCGAAGCGGCCGGGCGTCATGATCAGTTCCGTCGAGGGAAGCACGAGGGCCTGGAGTTCCGCGTCCGGCTCATAGGGTTTCGTGACTGTCAAGCCCTGGCGGGGCGCCCAGCGGATCGCCTCGCGCCCGGCCAATACGCATTGGATGTCGGCATAGTCGCGGTGCGTCTCGAACTCGTGGCCTTCTGCCGGGCTGGTTTCGTAAGTCATGACGTTGCAGAACACGTCATCGCCCGCAATGGAGTGCTTGCCGTCCGGTGCGGCGGCGTCGAGGGTGAGGAGGTGCTGGAAACCGGCGCGGAACCGATCATTCTGCCACGGATACCGGCCCCAATTGGGGAGTGTGTCGAGGATCATGTCGTGTTCCTGTGGTTGGCCGGCGGCTCGGGCCGGCGGAGGCTCATAGTGTCTACGTGCGGGCGCGGATGTCGCCCAGCAGGGCGAGGACGCGGTCGACGAGGTCTTCGCAGTGAGCGGACACGGAGGCGCCGCGCCCTTGGCGTATCTCGAGTCGCAGTTTGGTGATCTCCCGGGCCATGGGGATGACGCGCGTCCCGAGTTCGCGGGCCTGATCCGCGCGGCCGCGGTTCACGAGGCGGCAGAGGGCGCCGTCGCAGGCACATACCGCCGAGGCGGCGCGGATGACGGCGCTGCGGCTGCGGCAGATGTCCTCGGACTCGTAGATGAGGTCGACGAGGAGGTCGCGAGCGCGATCCATGGTTTCGAGATCCTTGAGGGGGTCGCCGTTCCCGACGCTTTCGATGAGGTTCTCGACGGGGCCGACGTCGAGGCCGTACGTGTGGGCCAGATCGAGGTTGAAGTCCAGCCGGCCCCGATCGTCGTCAACGAGTCGCTCGGCGATGATGTCGCGCCACCGGGCGCAGAGGGCGGGCTCGGCCACGAGGACGACGTGGGACTGGCCGGGGAACATTTCGAGGTGGCGTTCGAGGTTCATGGGGCGCCAGAGGCGATCCTGGACGAAATCGGACAGGACGAAGATCTCCTGGCCTCGCAGGGCCTGGCGCGGGATGCTGATGTTCAGGGAGGACATGCCGCGGATGTCGTTGCTGACGACGAAGAACAACTGGAAGTCGGCGCCCTGGAGGCGGTACGAGGTGGTGGGCGCGAGGCCTTCCGGGATCTGAGTCATGTCGGCGGAGATGTCGCTGGTGACGTACCACTTTTTGGGGAGGCGGGCGGGTTCGGCGGCGAGCAGGAGGGGTGCGAGGGCGCCGACGCGTTCCATGCGGCGGTCGAGTTCGAGCCAGAGGTCGCTGAAGTTGAGGAACGGGCCGGTCAAGGTGCGCTGGCAGGAGCCGCTCACCCAGACGGGATCGTTGTGGTAGGCGTAGCTGAACCAGCCGCGGGCGCCGTTGGCAAAGGCGAGGTTGGCCATGAGGCGGAGTTCGGGGCAGGTGCTCCACTCGGGCATGCCGGTGGCATAGGTGAACGTGGGCGCGATCACCCAGAACTGCTGGCCTTTGGCCAGCCGGACGTGGGATCGCACGGCCTGCCCGAGCCCCCAGGGCCGGTGTGAGGCTTGGTATGCGAGGCCGGCGACCGGGGAGTTGCAGGCGAGGAGCGGAAAGCCCGTGGGGCGGTCGCTCACCACGGCGGTGGGATGGTTGGTGTCCACCTCCTCGACGAGGGCGCGGGCGGTTGCGAGCCGCTGGGCGTGCTCCTCGCCGGGGCCTTTGAGAAGACTCCAGGCCAGCACGGATGTCGATTCGGCGTAGGGCTTGATCCGGAGTTCGATGGCGGCACGCATCCGCTCGGGGTCGTCTTCCAGGGGGAAGCCGTGGGAGCCCACGATCTTGAGTTTGTAGCGATCGGCAAGAGAAAGGAGTTCGGTCCATTCGGGGGCCGTCAACTGCTCGATGTTGTCCAGGGCGACGCAGTTGTTGTGGTGGATGACGAGATCTTCGAAGGCGAGTTCCCAGTATTCGGCCAGGGAGACGCCCATCATCTCGGCGAGGCGGCGGGCGGCCTGGGCGTCCATGACGACGCCGAGAGGGAGGAACTCGTCGAGCACGGGATACCGTCTGGGCGGGCCCTCGGCTTCGAGAAGCGTCAAGGCGCCCTCGTAAGCGGCCGACTCGGCGGGACTCATTTCGCGGAATCGGATCTGGCGGATCTCGATGGACTCGGTCGTGCGCGTTGTCGCGTAGAGGCGCACCGTGAGTTGATCCAGCCGCCGGGGGAATCCGCCGTGGGGGACGCGGCGTGCGACGGTGCGCCACTGTCGCGAGGGGGGCAGCCACGCCACGGAAGCGCCGCCTTGGTAGATCCAGGCGAGGGCGGGGCGCGCATTCTCGCTGGTGCAGCGGTAGGTGATCTCGAGAATGGGATAGTCTTTGAGTTTGACGGGGAAGGGGCCGGATTCGCAGCCGAGCGAACTGAGGGGCACCCAGAAGCGGGGGTCGTCGACGCCGAGGATGTCCATGCGGCGGATGTCTTCGAACTTGCCGGTGAGCTCGATGCCGGAGTCGGTGCGGGCGCGATGGACGGGGATCTTCTGCCATTCCCGCTCGCTGTCCTGATCCTTGAGCGCCCACCGGGCGAGGTCATCCGGGGTGATCACGACTTGGGCCACGTCATCCGGCGTGGGCGCTTCGGGGCCGGGCAGAACCGTGGACAAGAAGCCGGAGTATTCGCACACCATCGTTGCGCCACCTCTGTTCAGGACGCCATAGTCACCGGAGCCTGGAGGTCAGCCGCGCGCCGCGCGCACGGCGGCGCGGCGCGTGAAGAACTCGTCCACACACACGCCAATCAGGATGGCGCCGCCGATGACGGCGTACACCAGTTGGCTGGGTATTCCGAGGATGTTCACCATGTTGTAGAGGACGCGCAGGATGGCTGCGCCGAAGAGGATCGCCAGAACGTTCCCGGAGCCGCCGCGGAGGCTGCAGCCGCCGAGCACGGCGCCGGCGATGGCGTACAACTCGTGGAAGTTGCCGAAGCTGCTTGCCTGAAGCGAGTTCACTTTGAAGGCGAGGAGGATGCCGCCGAACCCGCTGAGCAGGCTGCACAGGACGTAGGCGGTGATCTTGAGTCGATCGGTGCGGATCCCGCTGAAGCGTGCGCCCTCTTCGTTGGCGCCGAGGGCGAACAGATGGCGGCCCTGGGCCGAGGCATGGAGGTAGGCGGCCACGATCGCCGCCAGCACCAGCAGCACCAGGAACGGCCCGGGCGAGCAGTCCAGCACCGTTTCCCACCACGACATGCCGGACGCGTCCTTCGCGCCGCCGACGAGGTCGAGAAGGGTGCCGCGGCCAAACCACTTGAGATGGCCGTAGGCGCTGCCGAATCCCTGGCTGGTGTCCTGGGCGACAAGGCGCGCGATGCCGCGGTAGAAGAAGAGGCCGCAGAGGGTGACAACAAAGGGCTGGATGCGGGCCTTGGCGACGAGCAGGCCGTGCCCAACGCCGATCAACGCGGAGAGGGCGAGCATGGCGGGGAGGACGATGGCCGGGGAGAGGCCGTTCCCGCGATCCATGAGCACGGCCGTGGACACGGCGATGAGGGCGCAGAGGCTTCCGATGGACAGATCGATGCCGCCGGTGATGATCACGAAGGACTGGCCGAGGCTGAGGATGCCGTAGAGGCCCACCATGGTGAGGACGTTCTTGATGTTGAGGGCGGACACGAAGTTGACGTGTCCGTTCTTCGCGAACTCGATGGCGCAGGTGCCCACGATGAGGAACGTCAGGAATCCGCCTAGTCCGAGTGATTTTCTCACGATTTCCCTGTCAGCCTTTTCAGTTCGGCCCAGAATTCGTCCACATTGCCGGTTTGGATGGATCGGGTGGGCACGTAGATCTGCTTGCTCTGCGGAATGCCGGATTGATCGCCCTTGGCCAGTTGCACCAGCAACTGGACGGAGCGGTAGCCGAATTCGTAGGGCTGCTGGACAACCGTGCCGAAGATGTGGCCTTCCTTCACGCCGCGGAGCGTCTCGTCTTCTTCATCGAAACACACGATCTTGACTTGGCCGAGCTTGCCGGAGTCGCGCACGGCATTCAGGATGGCGGGGCCGTTGTAGCTCCAGAGTCCGACCAGACAGGCCACGTCCGGATAGGTGACGAGGGTATCCTGCACGTTGGAGACGGCCAGCATGCGATCAATGCCGTCGGTGCGCGTGTCGATGATGCTGATGCTGGTGCCGGCCAGCGTGTCCTCGAT
>JAFGTL010000588.1 GCA_016934125.1 Candidatus Hydrogenedentota bacterium | reverse complement strand
TGAAGGACCATTACGAGCGCAAGTACCTCCATGAAAGCGACATAACGCAGATCGATGCGATTGAGGCAACAGGAATACCGACTTCCCGTTTCACGGCGGTTGTGCAGTTCTTCCCCAAGTATTTCCGAGGCGGAGATGTGCTTGAAATAGGGGCGGGCAGCGGCCATGTCGCGAAGACTCTGTTGCTATCGGACTCGCGAATAAACACTTACACTTTGGGGGATATCAGTACCGTACGTGTGGAAGCCGTTCGAAGGAATGTGGGCGATGGCCGAGTGAACGCAATCGAACTCGACGCCGAGAGCATCTCCGAAAGCGAGTATGGGAAATACGACGCGGTCATAATGATGGCGCTGATAGAACATCTGATCGATCCGCTGGGGGCGATGCAGAGCATAAGCCGGCTTCTCAAGCCAGGCGGATTCGTGTACATCGATACGCCGAACGTCGCGAAATACACGCGGAGAATGAGACTCCTGATGGGGAAGTTCCCTTCAACAGCCGCCAAGAATGAAGGGCTCACAACGTTCTCCGGCGACCCTGTCGATCTGCATGATGAAGGGCACTTGCACTACTTCACCTATCGATCGCTGTCGCTGATGCTGACAGAAAGATGCGGGTTCTCCAGGATAGTCAAGCTTCCCTATCCGGGCGGCCGGGCCGTTTTCGGAACGCACATACACATGTGGCTTGCGAGACTGTGGCCCGAGATGTTCTCGGAACTTGCCTTGATTGCGTATCGCTGACAAGACCGCAGTCTTGTCAGCAAAGGTGCGCCCGACAAGGCCCTTCGCCGGACGGCAACTCCGCTGGGCCCGATTTCCCCAATGAGCTTGGTTGCCGGGGGATCAGAGGGGGAATTGGAGCGACACGATGCTCAGTTCTCGCGTCCCTGGCGCCGTTGGTGCTATCCGACGTGAATGCAACGGGTTGTGCGGGGCGTGTCGCCCGGGATGTGGCAGGGGTGTATTCCCCAGGGCGGCGCCCGCTGGATGCTCATGTTCGTGAGTGAGCGGAAGACGGAACCGGCGGTCTGTGTCCTTGGATTCTCGTTCGGTTTCGGGGCGTCCTATGCTCGCCAGGGGAGATGGAGGCGGCCGCCGTCGGGGGGGATTCGGTCGTTCAGGCAATGGAGGTGGAGATCCATGCCGTCGGGGGCGATGGAGGCCTGTGTCCAGGCGCGGGGGGCGGCTTGATCGCCGAAGAGCCATGCCAGTGCGGGCAGGTTGACGAGGTGGACGCCGTCGCGTTGTTCGTAGGCCCATCGGTGGCTGTGGCCGAACAGGTAGGCTTTGACGCGGCTTCGGGGATGGATGACGCTCCACAGGGCGTCGAAATCGAGCAGGCCGTTGTCGTCTTTTTTCGCGGTGGGGTAGTGGTGGGCCACGAGCAGGGCGGGTTTGCCGGGGCGTTTATCGAGTTCGGCGGCGAGCCACGCCAACTGGGCCTCACCCAATTCGCCGGGGGTGAAATCGGTTTCCTTGTTCGAGTCGAGGATAAACCAGTCGGCGTTGGGCGCGTCGACGACGTGGACGTGCTTGTCCAGGCCGGAATGGGCGGAGCGGGCGCGGGCCTCCGGGAAGGCGTCCCAGAATCGCTCGCGGTTGTCGTGATTGCCCATGGACATGTAGGCGGGGATGCCGGCGCCCATGAGCGGCGCGAGATCTTCGCCGAGCACGGCGTAGTCGGCGGCTTCGCCGTGCAGGTAGGCGCAATCGCCGGCAATGATGAGGCCGCTGGGCGGCGATTCCAGTTCGAGAATCTGGGCACGGGCCTCGGCCAGCTTTTCGGCGGGTTTGATGCCGTGCTCCTCGCGGTTGCGATCCTGGCAGATGTGGGTGTCGGCCAGGAGGATCCACCTGTCGAGTTGGCGGGAGGACGCGCCGTCAGCCGCCAACGCGTGGGCGGCCGGGAGCCCGAACGTCAATGCCGCTCCGGAAGCGATTGAGCGGCCAAGGAATTCGCGGCGGGAAATGGGGTGGTTGGTCTTCTTCATCGGGCTATCCTCATCAGGTTCTGTCGTATTCGGCGGGCGCGGATGCTCCGTGCTGGCGTTTCGTGGAGTCTACAGGAAAAGGGCGCGCTGAAAAAGGCCGGCCTCGGGCGGGGTGGAAGAGGGGAGCCTTGCGCCCGGGGCGGAAGAGGGGAGTTTGAACCACGGATGGACACGGATGGACACCGATGGCGACTGATGGGGACTGATGGGGTGCGGTCTGGAGACCGCACCCGAACAGGGGGCAACCACGGATGGACACGGATGGACACGGATGTGGACTCCGTGTTGGCGGGTGCGGTCTGGAGACCGCGCCCGAACAGGGCGGTGTGGGGCGGCCCGGCCCGCAGGCGATACGTGCCGGAGGGAGCCTGCGGGACGGAGCGACGGGACAAGTTCTGCCCAACGCGCTCTTGTGGCAGGAAGATGGCGGATCGAGATCCGTCTACGGCGAGGAGGAGTAAGGGGCGGTCAGGACGAGGGAACGCTCGATGCCCGGGCGAGGGTGGCGGGCGGTGTGGGGGGGCTGGGGGCGTGGGTT